>NZ_JBHYJH010000071.1:0-45369 GCF_042740445.1 Streptomyces sp. NPDC059003
TCGGCGAGTCCCACGACAAGCCCGTCTACCGCACCCGCATCGACTTCTACTGCGGCCTCGCGCTGTTCGGCGGCAAGGCAGCAGCACGCCTCACAGGCGTCCTGAACGGCTAACGCTCACAGAGCCCCGCGCTCGTCACCCTTCGGGGCGGCGAGGGTGGGGCCTTTCGTGTTTCCGAGGCTGATCGCCGGACGCACAAGTGATCCCCTGCCTGGCGTAGCATCTCCGGCGTACGCTGCGAACCATGAGCAGTGTCGGGGATCGGGTGAGGGAACTCCGCAAGCGCGCTGATCTCACGCAGCGCGAGCTGGCCAAGGCATCCGGGGTGTCGTTCCGGACCGTCGAGAACCTGGAGCAAGGCCGAGGCGGCACGCCTCGTCTGGAAACGCTACGAAAGCTGGCCGCTCCCCTGCGCACGACCACGAGCTATCTACAGGGCGACAGGGCAGAGGCCGGTGATCCGGATGCTGACACCGTGGAGCGCTGGGCGGGCGTGCGGTCCGTTCTGATGGGTCCGCCGCCGGTGTTGGGCCCGGATGATGTGCCGCCGACCGTGGCGGGTGTTCAGACCCTCGTACGGGACATGACGCCTCTGTTCTCCGGGGACCAGTTCGCGGAGCTTTCCACCGTGCTGCCGCCGTTGCTTCGCGAGGCTGAACTACTCGGTGCGGAAGGCCGGAGAGTTCGCGTGCGGCTCTTGCAACTCGCTGGGTGGCTCATGGTCCAGACCCGCCAGTTCGAGGCTGCGGAGGTGGCCTTGTCACGCGCGTTGGACGGCTCCGCCGACAGACTGGAGGGAGCCGCCACGGTCACCACCCAGTGCTGGCTGCTCCTCCGCCAAGGGCGACTGTCAGCGGCCCGCGAGCTGGCTGTCCGGTGGGCCGACGAGCTTGAGCCCCGCATGTCCAGAGCGACGCCGGATGAGCTGAGCGCGTGGGGTTGGGCGCTGCTGCGGCTGTCTGCCGCCAGCGTGCGGGACGGGCGTCCAGGGGACGCTGATGACGCGCTCCGCTTGGCTCATGCCGCCGCTGTGGCCCTGGGGCGGGAGCACGCGCCCGGCGGTGACTTCCTCCGGGCGTTCGGGCCGACCACCGTGGCCTTGAAGCGAGCCGAGAACGCTTCGGTCGTGCAGCGCCCGGATGAAGTGCTGAGACTGTCCACCCTCGTTCCCATGGGCGGTCGTCGCCCCACGTCGAACAACTGGAACCGTCACCTATTGGATGTGGCGAACGCCGAGGTGGAGCTACGGAACTACGGGCGGGCGGTCGAGAAGCTGACCGAGATCCGGAACAATTCGCCCGAATGGCTGCCGAACCAGCGGTTCGCGCGGGACATCCTCGGCAAGGTGGTGCGCAAGCGTAGGCGGTTGACCCCTGAGATCCGGGAACTGGCTGACGCGGTACGCCTACCTGCGGATATGTGACTTTCGCTCAGACGTCCCCCAAACTCCCAATTGTTTGTGGGGCGTTGCCGTCCGATGGTCGTTGCAGAGACGGCGCGAGAGGACGGCGAAGATTCATGGATAACGAATGGGCTCCCACCACGGGAACGTACGCGGTGGACACGGCAGACAGCCGCATCGGGGAAGTCCGAAGGCTGCACGAGGGGAACGTGCACCTCGTACCCCCGGGCGGAGGGATTGAGTGGACGGCGCCGCCTGGCCGACTGCGCAAGCCGACTGAAAACGAGACGTGGCAGGCACGGGTTTGGACACGCCCGGTTGGGTCACTGCCGTGACAGTCCCGTGGGTGCCCGCGCCGGGCGACCTGGTCAAGGGGTCCGACGGCCGGATCGGGGAAGCACTCGCGTGGGACGGCCAGACGGTCACGGTCACGCTGGCCTCGCTGCGGGATGGGGAGCTGTGGGAAACGGACACGTTCAGTCCCGCCAGTGACCTTGATGAACTCCGCGCCTTGCTCCTGAAATTGGTGCAGCAGTGACTGCCCTTGCACGGCCCCACAAGCGTGCTGATCAGCTCTCGCTGCCCTCAGAGTCGATGGGCCCCATCGACGACCCCACAAGCCCGCACGCGGAGTCTCCGCCCGGCTGGTGGGACCAGTTCGGCGGCGCGCTGGATCGGCGCTCCGGCGTCGTCCACATTCCACAGGGCCGGGCACGCGAACTCCCAGCCTGCCCCTTCCCCTGCCGACGCTGCCGCGCATCAGGGCGCCAACGGGCCACCTGATCCAGCACCAGGGCGTACGCGTACTCAAGACTCCCCTCCTCGGATCGCTGCCCAGACCCCGCGCCATTCGAGGAGGGGCACTACGCCCGTCCGGCCGCACGCCTTCCCTTTTCCCGTGAGCGGAGTCGGCCGGGCGGGCCGCAATCTCTCATCCCATCCGCAAGGAGTCTCCAGATGAGCGCTGCCCAAAACTCCCTGAAATTCGCATGGTTAGAGGTGACGGGACTCTGCAACGAGTTCTGCGATCACTGCTATGCCGACTCGTCCCCCCAGGGGACACACGGCACGATGACCATGCAGGACTGGACACGCACCATCGACCAGTTGGCAGCCATGGGCGCCGAGGACGTCCAGTTCATCGGCGGCGAACCGACCCTGTACCCGCACCTGCGGGAACTGATCACGCACGCCCACGGGGCAGGGTTGTCGGTCGAGGTGTTCTCCAACTTGACCCACATCCGGGGTCATCTGTGGGAGACGTTCAAGGAGTGCGGGGTCAAGCTCGCCACGTCGTACTACTCGGACACGGCCACCGAGCACGACCAGGTGACCCGGCTCCGGGGCTCCCACAAGCGGACCCGCGCGAACGTGGCCAAAGCGCTCAGCCTTGGTATCCCACTGAGGGGCGGCGTCGTTGCCGTGAACCAAGGTCAGCGCGTGCAGGAGGCAGCGCGGGACCTGGCGGCGCTGGGGGTGGAAACGGTCGGCGGGGACCGTACGCGGGCATTCGGCCGCGCCAGCAACGGGGCCACACCGACGATCGCCGACCTGTGCGGGCACTGCGCCCACGAGAAGTGCGCCATCGGCCCTTCCGGGGACATCTGGCCGTGCGTGCTGGGGCGGTTCCTGACCATCGGCAACGTGCTCCGAACCCCGCTCGCCGAAATCTGGGGTGGCGAACAGATGACCACGGTGACGGCCGAGATCGCCGCCGTACACGGAGAAGGTGCGCAGTCGTGCACACCGCCTCAGTTCCTGCCCATGTGCGGGCCCTGCGGACCGTGTGTCCCCTCCGTGGGGCACTGCGATCCGAGGGAGGCTGACGCCGTGGTGGAGGCGGCTACGATCGGCGCACCCGCTTGACCCTCCGGAACCGCAGGAGCGCACAAATGGACGACCACGGCGACGACTTCAGCAAGTGGGGCACGGAAACCCCCATCGGTGCCGTGCAGCGGAGCGAAGAGGAATGGGCCACCATCGCTGGGTACATCCGGCACGCCGCGAACAAGGTCGGCCCTGATCTTCCTCTGTGTCTCCCTGGCGAGCCGCAGGAGTGCGGGCGGACGGCTCAGCAACACGTGTTGGCGTGGGCGGCACACCTCAAGGCTGTGGCCCACCACCTCATTGAGCAGTCAGCACCGAGCGAGGCGCGAGCCGCGCACGTGGCCGGACCCCTGTACCAGCAGCGGCTGGCTCAGCTGCGCGCCTTGGACAGCTCCGAACACATTCAACAGTGACCGGCACTGGCCCTCCCCGTGCGCTACCTGAGAGCCGCACGGTGAGGGCTTTCGCGCGCTCTGACCAGGCAATACCCTCAGAACTCCTACTAGCGAGCATCGGGGCTTCCCGAAACCAGGGGCTCGGGCCTGTCCCCGGCGCGCGGGGTCACGACGCCGTCGCCAGGAACTGCGTCGCCGCCAGCTCCCCGTACAGCGGATCCGCCTCCACCAGCTCGTCGTGGGTGCCGATCGCGCGGACCCGGCCCGCGTCCATCACGACGATCCGGTCGGCCAGGGTCACCGTGGAGAGGCGGTGCGCGACGACCAGGACCGTCACGTCACGGGACACCTCGGTGACGACGTCGCGCAGCGCGAGTTCGTTGACGGCGTCGAGCTGCGAGGTGGCCTCGTCCAGGAGCAGCAGGCGCGGCTTGCGCAGCAGGGCGCGGGCGATGGCCACGCGCTGGCGCTCGCCGCCGGAGAGCTTGGAGCCGCGGTGGCCCACCACGCTGTCCAGGCCGTCGGGGAGGCGTGCGACGAGGGCGTCGAGGCGGGCGCGCACGAGGACGTCCTGGAGGTCGTCGTCGGTGGCTTCGGGGGCGGCGAAGACCAGGTTCTCGCGCAGGGTGCCCGCGAGGACCGGCGCGTCCTGCTCGACGTACCCGATGGCGGCCCGCAGGTCGGCGAGCGGCCAGTCGCGCACGTCGGTGCCGTCGACGAGGACGCGGCCGCCCGTCGCCTCGTAGAACCGCTCGACGAGGCCGAACACGGTGGTCTTGCCCGCGCCGGACGGGCCGACGAACGCGGTCATGCCGGGGCCGGGCACGGTGAAGTCCACGCCGTGGTGGACGTACGGCAGGTCGGGGCGGTAGCGGAAGGTGACGTCCTCGAAGGCGACGGACGCGGGCTTGCGGTGCGCCGGGTCCGCGGGGTCCAGCGGGTCCGCCGCCGGGGCCGACGCCGTCAGCTCCTCGGTCTCCATGCGCTCCGCGTGGACGATCCGCGCGACCGCCGCGGCGCCCACCTGGTACTGGGTGACGGCGTCGACGAGTCGGCTGACGGGGTCGATCAGGTAGAAGAGGAGCATCAGGAACGCCACGAGTGTCGCGACCGATACCGCCCCGGACGCCACGCGCGCGCCGCCGATGCCGAGGACGGCCAGGAACGACACCTGGATGGCGAAGCCCATGGAACTCCACGCCACCGCCTGCCACTTGGCCGACTTCACGCCGTGCCGCCAGGCTTCCCGCGCGGCCGCCTCGACCTTGGCCATCTCGCGCTGTTCGGCGCCGGAGGCCTTCAGGGTGCGGAAGGCGCCGAAGGCCCGCTCCAGGGCGGTCGAGATCTCCCCGACCGCCGCCTGGGACCGCTGGGTGGCCTTGGAGATCTGCGGCATGACCAGGCCGGTGGCCCCGCCGATGAGGACGATCACGCCGAGGGTGACGCCGAGGAGCACGGCGTCCATGAAGGCCATCATCACGATCGTCGCGACGACGGTGAGGGCGCCGGAGAACGCCGACACCACGGACTGCGTGGTGACCGCCTGGAGCAGTGTGGTGTCCGACGTGACGCGGGACATCAGGTCACCGGGCTGGACGCGTTCGATCTCGGTGACCTTCAGGCGCAGCAGGCGCTGGATGAGGGAGCGGCGCGAGTCGAGGACGACGGACTGGGCGGTGCGCTCCAGTATGTAGCTGCCGATGGACTCGACGGCGGTGCCGATCACCAGGAGTCCGGTCAGCAGGACGAGGACCGAGGTGATCGACTCGTCGTCGGAGAGGCGGTCGAGCAGCGTCTCGATCGCCACGGGCTGCGCGAGGCCGGTGGCCGCGCCGATCAGCGTGAACAGGCCGCCGAGCAGCACCACGCCGCGGTGCGGCCGGAAGTGGCGGTAGAGGACGCTCCAGGTCTCCTTGGCAGGCAGACGCTCGGTCTGCCCGGACTTATCGGGTTTCTCGGGCTTCTCAGACTTTTCGGTGCCGCTGTCTTCGGTGCCGCTGCGTTCGGTCACGTTCTGCTCAGCCTCGGTCTGCTCGGTCGGGTCTCTTTCGGCGTGCGGTCGCTTGCCGGAGGCCGGGTCCGCGCCGGCCGGATCTGCGCCAGTCACACCCGGCAGGACGCAGCAGGGACCGTTCCACCTGATCGGATCCGCACATGCGTCCGACCGGCGGCACGCCGTCAGCGCAGCCGCAGCCGCAGCTCTCCGACCCGCAGCAGCCGGGCGAGCAGCACATAGCCGACGGCCATGGCGGCGGCGCCCGCGGCGAGCGCGAGGGCGGTGTGCACCGTGTCCGCGGCTGTCGCGTCGGCGCAGGCCCGCGCGACGGCCCAGGCGAGCGCGCCCGCCGGTGCGGCGGCGAGGGCCAGCTTGCCGTAGGTGCGGGCGAGGCGTCGGCCGTCCAGGCGCCCGTCGAGCCGCCTGCGCAGCAGCCGCGCGGTGAGCAGCAGCCCCACGGCGTACGACAGCGTGTACGCGCCCGCCATGCCGACGACCGCCCAGCGGGTGGGGAGCAGTTGGTGGCAGGCGGTGGCCAGGGCGATGTTCACGGCGGCGATCCACACGGCCATCCAGAACGGCGTCCGCGTGTCCTCGAAGGCGTAGAAGCCGCGCAGGAGCAGGTACTGCGCGGAGAACGGGATGAGGCCGAGGCCGAAGGCCTGGAGCATCTGGCCGAGCGGCTGCGCGGAGGCGGCGTCGGCCGTGCCGTGGCCGAAGAGCAGCGTCGCGGTCTGCGGGCCGAGCGCGAGGAAGAAGAACCCGGCGGGCACGATCACGACGCCCGTGAGGCGCAGCGCGCGGGACAGCTCGCCGCGCAGGTCGTCGGTGCGCCCCTGCGCCGCCGCCGTGCTCAGGCGCGGAAGGAGCGCCGTGACCAGGGAGACGGTGACGATGGACTGCGGGAGGAGCCAGATGGTCTGCGCGTACGAGTACGCC
This sequence comes from Streptomyces sp. NPDC059003, assembly GCF_042740445.1. NCBI lineage: Bacteria > Bacillati > Actinomycetota > Actinomycetes > Kitasatosporales > Streptomycetaceae > Streptomyces > Streptomyces sp. NPDC059003. Next base: position 6,560 of record NZ_JBHYJH010000071.1, read on the forward strand.
GTGTATCCGGCGCCCGCGGTGGGCAGTCGCTGGTCGGCGGCGTTGGCGTAGTTCGTGACGACGGTCAGCGCGACCTGGTTGGCGAGGACGAACAGCAGGGTCCAGCGGGCGGCCTGGGCGCTCTTGCGCAGGCCCGCGCCGCGCCAGTCGAAGCGCGGCCGGAAGCGGAACCCGGCGGCGCGGACGTACGGGACCAGGGCGAGGGCCTGGAGCGCGATGCCGAGGGTGGTGCCGAGTCCCAGGAGCCGGACCTGGGCGGGCGTGATGTCCGCGACGTGGTCCGGGGCCGTCATCAGGCCGAGGTAGGCGGCGAACATGCCGATGAGCACGAGGTTGTTGAGGACCGGTGTCCACATCATCGCGCCGAACTTCTCGCGCGCGTTGAGGACCTGTCCGAGCATGCCGAACATGCCGTAGAAGAAGATCTGCGGCAGCAGGAACCGGGCGAAGACGACGGTGAGTTCGAACGCTTCGTGGTTCTGCGGCGTGTCCCGCATGTACAGGCCGACGATCTGCGGCGCCGCCCACACGGCGAGCGCCGTGCCCACCGCGAGCACGCACAGCACGAGCGTGACCAGGCGCTGCTCGTAGGCCTGGCCGCCGTCGGCCTGGGTGGACCGGGCGCGGACGAGCTGCGGCACCAGCACGGCGTTGAGGGCGCCGCCGATCAGGAGTGTGTAGAGCCCGGTGGGCACGGTGTTCGCCGTGTTGTACGTGCTGGCGAGCAGGCCGGTGCCGAGCGCGGCCGCCTGGAGCACCTGCCGGATCAGGCCCGTGGCGCGGGACACGACGGTGCCCGCGGCCATGAGCAGCGAGGAGCGGGCGAGCCCGCCTCCCGCTCCGCTCCCGCGCTTCCTGTGCGGCCTGCTCCCGCCCCGCGTATGCGGCGTGCCCCCGCCCTTCGTACGCGGCGTGCCCCCGCCCTTCGTACGGAGCTTGAGCCCGCTCCTCGTACGCGGCGCGGCGTGCCGCCCCCTCTTCGACGCAGTCCCCTCCACCATCACGCCAACCTACCTGGCGATGATCAAGGGGCGGCCTTCCCTCGGGATGCGCGGGCTACGCCCGGAACGCCTCCGGCCGCTCCGGGCTCGCCGCCGCCAGCGCCTTGGTGACCTCGTCGACGCCCGCCCGCAGGCCGTAGACGGGGGTGTCGGGCTGCTGACGCCAGGACTCGTCGATGCCGCCCGCGTCGACGGTGTCGAAGCCGAGCTCGTCGATGAGGTCGCGGACGGCCTGCTTGGCCGTTCCGTCGTCCCCGGCGACGGGCAGCGCCATGCGCTCGGGGTCGCCCTTGGGCAGCGGCTTGTCGAGGATGTCGACGGCGTACGTGCCGTTGAACGCCTTGATCACCGGGTGGCCGATGTGCCGCTCGGTCCAGCGGCTCTCCGTCTCGCCGCCCTCGATGGCGTCGATCCTGCCGTCGCGCTCCTTCGGGTAGTAGTTGCCGGTGTCGATCACGGCGACGCCGTCGGCGGCCTCGTCGACCAGGCCGGACGGCAGGTCGGGGATGTTCTTCAGCGGGATCGTCACGACGACGACCTGCGCGCCGCGCGCGGCCTGCGCCACGGTGACGGGGGTGGCGCCGGTCTCCTCGGCGAGGTCGGTGAGGGTGTGCGGGCCGCGGGAGTTGGCCACGGACACGTCGTGGCCGAGGGCGGTCAGGCGGCGGGTGAGATTGCCGCCGATGTTGCCCGCGCCGATGATGCCGATCTTCATGGGGTCCTCCAGGCCGGGTGCGCCACGACGGGATGCCGCGGCCGCACAGGTGATGTGCCTGCAACCTCGAGGTCGGCGGGACTATTTCCCTCGCATTCGGTGATTCTTGGCCGCTCAGCGCCCGTGCGGGGGCGGGGCCCGTGCCTGGCTGCGTATTCCCGGCAGCCGCTCGCCATGCCATCGGATTCCCGATGGCAGCCACTGGTTCTTCTATTGGCTCCCTATGGTTCGGGGCGCCTACCTTCGAGGCATGTCGAAGATTCTTTACGTGATGACCGGCGCCGAGCACTGGACTCTCGCCGACGGGACGAAGCACCCCACCGGCTTCTGGGCCGAGGAGGCCGTGGCGCCGTACGCGGCGTTCAGGGCCGCGGGCCACGACATCGTGGTCGCCACGCCGGGCGGAGTCGTGCCGACCGTCGACAGGGCCAGCCTCGCGCCGGAGGCCAACGGCGGCCAGGAGGGCGCCGACAGGGTCACGGCCGCGCTCGCCGCCTTCACCGAGCTCACCGCGCCCCTCCGCCTGGAGGACGTGGACCCGGCCGACTACGCCGCGGTGTTCTACCCCGGCGGCCACGGCCCGATGGAGGACCTCGCCGTCGACGCCACGTCGGGCGAGCTCCTGACGCTGGCCCTGGAGTCGGGCACGCCGCTCGCCGTCGTGTGCCACGCGTCGGCCGCGCTGCTCGCCGCCACGAAGGACGACGGCACCAACGCGTTCGCGGGCTACCGCCTGACCGGGTTCACCAACGCCGAGGAGACCCAGGCCGGTCTGGCGGACAAGGCGGCGTGGCTGCTCCAGGACCGGCTGGTGGCGGCGGGCGCCGACTTCGTGGCGGGCGAGCCGTGGGCCTCGCACGTGGTCGTCGACCGCAATCTGGTCACCGGCCAGAACCCGGCGTCCTCCGCCGCGGTGGCCGCCGAGCTCCTGAAGAAGCTGGGCTGATCCCGGGCCGGAGGGCCGGAGGGCCGGTCCCGGGCCGGAGCGCTCGTCCCGGGCCGGAGCGCCGCCGCGAGGCGTGGCCGGATCCTTGCAGGACCTGGCCGTTCCGCCACCACCGGGGGCGTTCCCGGCGGGGCAGTCTGGGGCCGTGCCCGGCACACGGGCACGGGAACCCCGTCGCACCGCCCCGAGAAGGAACACCTTCATGACGCAGCCCCTCACCGCCCCTTCGACCATGCGCGCCGTGTCCCAGGACCGCGCCGGAGCCCCCGACGTCCTGAAGGTCGTCGAGGCGCCGCGGCCGGTGCCGGGCCGGGGCGAGGTCCTGGTCCGCGTGCGCGCGGCGGGCGTGAACCCCGCCGACTGGAAGACCCGCGAGCGCGGCGTGTTCGCCGACGGGTCGGTGCCGCCCTTCACGCTCGGCTTCGACGTGGCCGGAGTCGTGGCGGCCGTCGGCGCGGGCGTGACGATCTTCGAGGTCGGTGACGAGGTGTTCGGCATGCCGCGCTTCCCTCACCCGGCGGGCGCGTACGCCGAGTACGTCACCGCTCCGGCCCGCCACTTCGCCCCGCGCCCGCGCGGCCTCGACCCCCTCCAGGCGGGCGCCCTGCCGCTGGCGGCGCTCACCGCGTGGCAGGCGCTCGTCGACACGGCCCGCGTCGAGCCCGGGCAGCGGGTCCTGATCCATGCGGCGGCCGGCGGCGTGGGCCATCTGGCCGTGCAGATCGCCAAGGCCCGCGGCGCGTACGTCATCGGCACCGCGAGCGCCGCCAAGCACGACCTGCTGCGCACGCTCGGCGCCGACGAGCTCGTCGACTACCGCGTCCAGGACGTCGCCGACACCGTGCGCGACGTCGATGTCGTCGTCGACAGTATTGGCGGCGCCAACTGGGCCCGCTCGCTGCGTACGGTGCGCCGGGGCGGCACGCTCGTCTCGATCCTGCCGCCGGACGACACGTTCCCCGCCCGGCAGGCCGAAGAGGCCGGGGTGCGCGCGGTGTTCATGCTCGTCGAGCCGGACCAGCAGGGGCTGCGCGAGATCACCAGGCTGGTCGAGGAGGGCCGCCTGCGGGTGCTCGTCGACGCGGTGTTCCCCCTCGAACAGGCCGCTCAGGCCCATGAATTGGGCGAGGCGGGCCGCACCACCGGAAAGATCGTCCTCACCGTCAATCCCTGACACCGCGGCCTTTCGTATACGGGACACTCGTATACGGGACACCCGCCTGCGGAATCACCGCCCGGCCAGGCTTTCCGGCTCCGCGCAATTCCGCTGGAAACGCGCGGCGAAATATGCTGGAAATACAGAGAATATGGCCGGATCGATGCGCTGTCACGGCCAGGAGAGCCTTGGCCGATTCCACGCTGTTGGCATGTGCTGACCCGTGGCCATCCTGGGTGGAGCGCCCGCGGACTACCTCGGCATTCCCTCAATGCTTCAAATAATGCGCGGGCGTCTGCCCTTTGCCTGGCGCATCGGGACAGCGTGTCGAGTGGGAGGATTGCCATGAGGTTCGGATCCGCGCGCGACAGCAACGCGAAAGAGATCGAAAGGCGGTACCGCAACTCATTCGGACGGGCCGCGGGATATCTCCCCAAGGACAGGGCCGCCATCGGCTCCTGGCATGCCGAGTTCACCCGGGAAGTCGAGAGCAAGCGGGCGAAGAAGGCGCTCCACCGCACCGACGGAGTGACCCAGCTGGAGCAGCTGCTCGACCAGGACGGCATCGTCCGGATGTATGTGACCCAGATGATCGACCAGGTCGGCTCCGCGCACCAGAACGTGCAGGACATCCCCGACCTGCTCGACCACCTGGACCACATCGTCACCTATGCCCCGCGCTACGGCCCGCCCGGCACCGAGCGCAACTTCTTCCCGTTGTCGGCTCTCTTCGTCTACATGATGATGACGCCGGCCGGTGAGGCGGTGTTCCGCAATACGGCGTTCAACGACGCGCTGCGCGCGGTCCTCAAGGACTGGTGCACGTACCTGGACAGCGGGGACAGCCTGAGTGTGGTGAACAAGGAGGACGGCTGGCTGTCACCGGCGGCCGTCGACGAACTCACCCTCGACGATTTCGTGATTCCGGATCCCGCTGACGCGCACGGGGGATTCCTCTCGTTCAACGACTTCTTCCATCGGGAGGTCAAGTCGAGCGCCCGTCCCATCGACGGCACGACCGACGCCAAGTGCATCGTGTCCGCGAACGACGGAAGGGTGGTCAAGTACGCCTCGCAGGTGCAGCGGTCCGACACCTTCTGGCTCAAGGGGCAGCCCTATTCGCTGTTCAACATGCTCAACGGCGACGAGGACCACACGAGACTTTTCACCGGCGGCACGGTGTTCCAGTCGTTCCTGTCCGGCGGCAACTACCACCGCTGGCGCGCGCCGGTCGACGGCATCGTCCGCAAGGTCGAGCGGGTCGAGGCGCTGATGTTCAGCGACGCGGAAACCGCGGGGGTGGACCCGGACGCGGGCACGCAGTCGCAGGGGTACGAGACGGCCGTCAACACCCGGGGGCTCATCTACATCGAGAGCGCCGCGCCGATCGGCACGGTCTGCGTCATGCCCATCGGCATCACGGAGATCTCCTCGATCACCATCGACGTCCATGAGAACGACGTGGTGAAGAAGGGCGACGAGCTGGGCTGGTTCAGCTACGGCGGTTCCAGCATGTGCCTGGTGTTCCAGCCGGGGGCCGTCGACCACTTCACCGTCCCGCAGAACACCACGGGCGACATGGAGAAGGGCGCCCCGATCAAGGTCAACGCGCAGATCGCACAGTCCAGTTGAGCGCCCGGGACATCGACTTCGGGGCGAAGACGCCCAAGCAGTACCTCGTCGACGAGTGCGCCGGCTTGAGCGCCACCTATCTGGAGCTGGGCGGCGCCGACGGGGTCGCCAACCAGATCTCACTGCTCCCCGACTTCACGCTGCCCGGCCACTGAGGCGGGCGCCGCGCGGCGGCGTTCCAGGCTGAGGTGGGCGGACAGGAGCCCGGCCACGCCGGTCAGGGCCCACAGCGCCCAGGGGCCGAGCGCGTACACGGCGCCGCCGATCAGCGGTCCGGCGCCCGTGCCGGTCGTGTACGCGACGCCGTGCAGCCCCTGGTAGCGCCCGACCATGTGCGGCGGGGCCAGGCTGCCCAGGTAGGCCTGGGAGATGGAGCTGGTCAGCATCTCGCCGAGCGTCCAGAGGAGCACCGTCGCCGCCAGCGGGACCATGCCGGTCATGAACCCGGTCAGCGCGAGGCCGACGCCGGTGATCAGGTTGCCGACAGCCAGTACGCGCTCCGGCCGGTACCGGGCGACCGCGCCGGTGAGGGGCAGTTCGAGCGCCAGCACGAGCAGGCCGTTGAGCCCGATGAGGAGACCGAAGTCACGCTCGCTCAGGCCCACGTCGCTGACGTGCAGGGGCAGGCCGACGGTGGACTGGACGTAGACGAACTCGGCGCACACGGTCATCAGCAGGAACCGCGTCAGGGTGCGGTCGGCGAGCGCCTGCCGGTACCCGGCCTCCTGGTCCGCCCGCGGGACCGAGTCGGCGTCCTCGTCGGACCGCGCTGCGGGAGCGTCCCGCAGCAGCACGCCCACGACCACGCCGAACAGCAGGCACGCGGCGGCGTTGCCCAGGAAGAGCCCCACATAGGAGGTGCTGGCAAGGACGCCGCCGATGACGCCGCCCAGGGCGGCGCCCACGTTCATCGCGAACCGGAACACCCCGAAGGCGGCGAGCCGTTCCTTGTGGGTCGCCGCCACGGAGTCGAGCAGCACGGCGGCCGCGGCGGGCCGGTAGATCTGCGAGGTCACGCCGATGAGCCCGACCATCGCGACGATGAGCGGCAGCGGTCCGAGGGCCGGCACAAGCGCCGTGAGGCCGGAGGTGGTCACGGCGGAGAGGACGATGGTCCAGCGTCGGCCGATCCTGTCGGCGAGGTGGCCGCCGACGGCGTTGCCGAGCACTTTGCCCACTCCGGACGCGGCGAGGACGAGCCCCGCGGCACCGGCGGAGTGGCCGCGCCCGGTCAGGTAGAGCACGATGAACACGGGCAGGAAGTTGCCGACCTGGTTGACCAGGATGCCGAGGCTGATGACCCACACCCTGGCGGGCAGGCCGCGCAGCGCGTCGCGGAATCGCGGCTCGTCGGTGTCCGGCCGGGTCGGTGGTGCCGTGCTCATGCGACGGGCTCCGTGCGTACGCGGACGGCCGCGGCAAGGCGTCTGCTGTGGGCGATCGCCTCGGTGGCGGTGGCGCCGCGGGCGACGACGTGCCCGACCTTCTCCTCGTTCCAGGTCAGTTGGGGCACCTCGTCCCCCTGGCCCACCTCCAGCTGGAGGTCGACGCACGCCGGGTCCGCGCGTACGGCGTCGACGCCGGTCACCTCCACGACGCGTCCGGGCTCCGGCGTGAGGAACCGTACGGCCGCGCCGCCACGCGGCTCCGGAGATGTGGCCAGCGGCTCCATCAGGCCGAGCCCGGCGCTCAGGGCGTAGCGCTCCATGTCGACGCCGTGGGCGAGCTCGGTCAGTTCGTTGATGCGGTCGCCGCCGACGCGGTTGTGCGACTCGACGATCCGCGGGCCGCGCGCGGTCAGCTTGATCTCGGTGTGCGCCGGGCCGCCCCGCAGCCCCACCGCGTCGAGGAAGTCCGTCACCAGGTGGGTGACCTCGCGCAGTGTCTCGGGCGGGCAGCCGCTGGGCTGCGCGTGGCCGACCTCGACGAAACCAGGTCCGCCGGTCTCCTTGTCGGTCACCGCGACGACGACGTGCCGGCCGTCAAAGGTCAGGGTCTCGACGCTGATCTCCGGTCCTTCCAGGAACTCCTCCATGAGGAACGCGTCGAAGGAGTCGGCACAGGCCAGGTCCCCGGCGCCCCACTGCCTGTCGTCGAGGGACCGGAACCGTTCGGCGACGGTGTCCACGTCGGCCCGGTCGCGGACGCGGAACACCCCCAGGCTGCCCGATTCGCGGATCGGCTTGACGATGATCGGGAGCCCGTGCGCCGCGGCGAACTCCCGGACGTCCTGGGTGGATCGGCCGACCGCGGCGGCCACAGGGCTGATGCCCCGCGCGGCCAGGTGCCGACGCATCCGCCCCTTGTCCATCAGGAGTTCCACGGTGGCGACGGACTCACCGCCGAGGCCGAGCGCCTCGTTGATCCGCGCCGCCGGCAGCAGCCCGAGCTCGAACAGCGACACGGCGGCCCGGAACGGGTGTGCCTCGTGCAACGTCCGGACCAGCGGAAGGAGCCGGTCGGTGTCGACGTAGTCGAGCAGCAGCGCCTGATCGACGTGGGGCCGGTGGCCGTCGCCGTACGCGTCCGGGAACTGGGCGTGCACCACGTCCAGGCCGAGCTCACGGGCCTTGCGCACATGCGCCGGCCTGCCGCCGACGACCAGGACGCGAGGGCGTCCTGCGGTGTCCGTCGCGGGCCGTGGTCCGGTGGACGGTCGGCCCTGGGCGGGGGTGTACGCGGCTGAGAAGATCATGTGCCAACGGTGTGCCCGGCCGCCGAGAGTCGGCGCGTCGATTAACCGACGCCGTTAATCGGGCGCGGCCTTTCGGTGGTCCCGTGCACCATGGGGTCCATGAGCGTCGCCATCGACATCACCGGGCTTCCGCAGGAACGGATCGTGTTCGGGCCTTCCCCGCTGGCCGAGCTGGGCGCGGCGCTGCACGCGCTCTCCGAGCCGGCCCACCACCCGGGCCTGCACGGCTGGGCGACGACGACGGCCGCGGGACTGAAGCCGGATCTCCTGGCCCGGATGTCGGAGGCGGAGTTCCTGTGGCGGTCGACGCGCTCCGACACCCTGATGCCGAGCCGCCCGATGCCTCCGGCCACGCTGGCGGAGGAGCTGGACGAGGTGGACAGGCTCGACGACGAGACGTACGTCGAGGCCGCACTCGAGATCAACGACGCCGGCTGCACGCTGCGCGGTGGTGGCGGGGGCTCCCCCCTGGTGGACGCTGCCGCCCGGGACGCCGCCCTGGAGCGGGCGTCCGCGCGCGGCCCCCGGCAGCTCGCGTTCGCACAGCACCTGCTGAAGGACCCGGTCACCGTCCGCGGCTGGATCCGGCGTCTCCTTGAGGACTGCGACGAGGCGTTCTTCGCCGAGGCCTGGCAGCGCGTCCGCCCTCAACTCGCGGCGGACGCGAGGGAGAAGACGGACCTGCTGCGCCGCAAGAGCCTCGCCGACGCCCTCACGGCGGTGTCGCCGACCGTGACGCTCACGGAGGACGCGCGGCGCCGGTGCATCACGATCGACAAGCTGGCCGACGGGCGGACGGAGGCCACACAGCCGGGCGTCGACCCCGGCGTCACGTTCGTGCCGAGTGCGTTCGGCTGGCCGCACCTGGCCGTGCTGTACGCGCCTGGATGGCGCCCCGTCGTCGCCTACCCGGTCTCCGCACCGGAGTTGAGAGCAGGTCCCGGCACGTCGGAGCTGATGGAGAAGCGCCTGATGGCGCTCGCCCACCCGGCCCGGATCCGCCTGTGCTGGGCGCTGGCCCGCGCCCCGTACACGACGAGCGAATTGGCGAAGGGCTTCGGCATGGCCGCACCCGAGGTGTCGCGCCACCTGAAGGCCCTGCGCGAGGCGGGCATGCTCACCACGCAGCGGCACGGAAGGTACGTGCAGTACCAGTTGGACGTCACCGTGGTGGCACGCCTCGGCAGCGACTTCCTCGAATCGATCCTGCGGTGAGCGCGGAGCAGCGACTGCCGGGCGGCCGGACCGTGGGGGCGGTACGCATCGGTGACACGGTCCACCGGCCCGTGCAGCCCTGGACTCCTGCCGTGCACGCGGTGCTGCGCCATCTGGAGGCGGTGGGGTTCGGCGGCGCGCCCCGGGTGGTGGGGATGGACGAGCAGGGCCGGGAGGTCCTGACCCATCTGGTGGGCGAGACCGCCGGCGAGGACCTCCCGTGGCCCGCGTGGGTGTACTCGGACACGGCGTTGGTGAGCGTCGGCCGCTGGGCCCGTCGGCTGCACGACGCGACGGAGGCGTTCGTGCCGCCGCCGGACGCGCGCTGGCTCGCCGGGCAGACGTGGCGGCCGGGCCTGGTGATCGGGCACCACGACGCCGCCCCGTGGAACGCGGTATGGCGTGACGGCGATCTCGCCGGGTTCTTCGACTGGGACACGGCAGGACCTTCGTCGCGCGAGTTCGACCTGGCGTTCATGGCGTTGACGTGGGTGCCGTTGCACGCCCGCCGACTCGTCGAGAGAACGGGTTTCACCGCGTTCGACGACCGCTCCCGGCGCCTGCACCTGCTGCTCGACGCCTACGGCTACGACGGCGACCGGTCCGCGTTCGCCACGGTGGTCGCCACCCGGGCCCGGACCAACGCCGACGTCATCGCCCGCATGGCCGCCACCGGCGACCCGGTCTACACGGCACTGGAGCCAGTCGCAGCCGACCTGCGCCAGGCCGCCCTCGAAGTCGAGGCGCTCCCTGCCTCCTTCTGGACGGCCGCCGACGGTTAGTGCCGACCCATCGGACAGGCCCTGGGGCACCGGAACGGCTTGCAGGGCTCGGGCCTCCTCCTGAAAAGGACTCGGCCCTACACCGCCCCGGGCAACTGTCGCAGCCACGACGCGAGAGCCGCGTAGTCGCCATCGGTCAGACCGAGTCGGGGGTCGACCCGGTGGAGCAGTGCCTGTCCACGGTGGTGAGCGTCGACCCACTTCCGGTCGGCGTCGGTGACCTCGTCGTCGACCCAGACGAACGGCCGCCCCGCCGCCCACGCGACGAGGCCGCGGGTCTTCCAGTGCAGCCCCTCTCGCTCGTCCTGGTCATCGATGTCGGACGGCTCCGGCCACACCACCACGGGCAGGTGCGGGAGACCGAGCAAGGGAGCGATGCAGGCGTTCGCGTCGTCCATCCAGGTCGTGGCCCAGACCAGCTCGCACGGGAGCGCGGCCAGCTTGGCGCCGTGCCGGGGATTGATCCTGGTCAGGAGCGGATTCGTGTCAGCTGCGAGCGTCAGCGGTGCGGTCCCGTCCGCTCAGCGGGAACTCCGGAGCCGGTCGTCCGCGTCTCGATCCGACGTACGTGGCGTCCTGCGACACTGCCAGGTGCACCTTCGCGCCGCAGCACGCCGCCATCGCCTTCCGTACCGCACCGCCGGCCCTGAACGACGAGGACATCATGAGCAACCGCGAGACCTACCGCTCCCGGCCCCGTGAGTGCCGCACTCCCGCCGCCCTCGTGGCCGGGCAGGAGCAGGCACCGGCGCGCGCCGCGAAGAGCGTGCTGTGATGTCCGGGACCGACGACACCCGTACGCCAAGCGGCTCCGACGGCCTCGGCGCAGCCGCTGCCGAGCAGACGGCACCGGCGGGCGCTCCGCCCGACCGCCACCGCCCCGGGCTGTGGCGCGACATGTCGCTGTCCGCGGTCCTCGCCGGGTTCGTGGCCGTCGTGGTCTCGTACTCGGGCCCCTTGGTCATCGTGCTCGCCGCCGCCTCGGCCGCGCACCTCGACAAGGACCAGACCGGCTCCTGGGTCTGGGCCATCTCGATCGGCAGCGGTCTGACCTCCATCGTGCTCAGTCTGCGTACGAGGATGCCGGTCATCACCGCCTGGTCGACGCCCGGCGCCGCCCTGCTGGTCACCAGCCTGGGCGCCTACTCGTACGAGGAGGCCATCGGGGCGTTCATCGTCACCGGCGTGGTCATCACCCTGGTCGGGCTGACCGGGGTGTTCGGATGGCTGATGCGGCAGATACCCGCGGCCGTGGTCTCCGCCATGCTCGCGGGCATCCTCTTCTCCTTCGGCACCGGCGTCTTCACCTCGTTGAAGAGCGCGCCGTGGATCGCCGGGTCCGTCCTGGTGGCCTATCTGCTCGGCAAGCGGTGGCTGCCCCGCTACGCGGTCCTCATCGCGCTCGCCTCCGGTGTGGTCGCCGGCCTCGCCACGTCGCGCCTGGACGTCCAGTTGGACAGCCTCGAGCTGGCCCGCCCGGTGCTGACCGCCCCCGCGTTCTCGCCCGACTCGCTCATCGGCATCGCCGTGCCCATGATCCTCGCGACCCTGGCCTCGCAGAACGCCCCGGGCATGGCGGTGCTCACCGCTTCCGGGTACGAGGCCAAGGACCGGCTCCTGATCGGCTCGACCGGCCTCGCCTCCACCGCGCTCGCCCCCTTCGGCTCCCACGCCATCAACCTCGCGGCCATCACCGCGGCGATCTGCACCGGACCCGAATCCCACCGCGACCCCCGGCGCCGCTACGTGGCGGGCGTCGCGTGCGGGGCGCTCTATCTCCTCATCGGAGCCTTCGGCACCACCCTCGTGGTCTTCTTCGCGGGGCTGCCGAAGGAACTGGTCGCCGCCATCGCCGGTGTCGCCCTGTTCGGGGCGCTGGCCGGTGGCCTGAGCGGGGCGGTCAAGGAGGAGAAGGACCGGGAAGCCGCCCTGATCACCTTTCTGGCCACCGCGTCGGGGGTCACCCTCTTCGGCATCGGGTCGGCCTTCTGGGGTCTTGTGTTCGGTGTGGCGGCCCACCTCACCCTGACGCGGTGGCCCAGCGTCCGGCGCTCCGGCAGCTGACGTTCTCTCGCGGCAGGGCGAGGCGGGCGTGCCGCCTGCGGTGCGGGTTAGGGCCCTTCTGATGGATCTCCGTGGAAGAAGGAGCGGCGTCCGGTGCGTGCTCTCGGCGTGCCGCGCGGAAGTCCTCGTAGCGGAGCTACTTGGGCTTTCGCGCGGTGCGCCGAGAGTGCGTGCCGGACGCCGCGACGCCGCGGAGATCCATCAGAAGGGCCCTAGTCGGCCTGCAGCGCCTTGACGGCCGCGACGGCCCGGTCCAGCAGCTCGACGGGGCAGCCCCAGTAGTCGTAGATGCCGCCACGGGCACGGTTGCTGCCGCAGACGACGAACACGCCGGTGCCCAGCTCCGCCTTGAGGTGGGTGGCCAGCCAGCCGACGAAACCGCTGTTGTCCGCCTGGCCGTCGAAGTGGAAGGAGAAGATCCCGAAGCGTTCGACGCCGTCGCGTTCCTGGGTGAGCGGGACCAGGCGGCTCCAGCTCTCCTGGTCCCGAACGACCGCCAGCGTCTCGCCGGTGAGCTCGGGCGGCTGGTCGGCCGGGGACTCCTCGAACCACCAGACGCCGTCGTGCACGACGAGGTCGGCCTCGGCGATCACACGGCGCAGCCGCCGCTCCGTCTGTTCCGCCGTCTCCACACTCACACTGACCATCAGCGAGACCCCTTGATCCGTGAAGCCGTGACCCCCTCGGGGCTCACCGCGAGCTTGCCTCCCCTGTCCGGAAGCCGACGGCCTGGCGACGGCGTCCGGAGCAGGGCAACCGCCGTCGCAACGCCCTCACCTGTCCCGTTTATTTCACGTCGGCCCGCCCCGTCTCTCTTTCCGGCACAGCCCGTCCCCTCACATGACGAGCATCGCCACGAGCACCACGAGCACCGCGGCCAGGACGGCGAGGCCTCCGAGCAAGCAGCTCGGTTTGTTGATCAGGTCGGAGAGCCGGGCCGTGACGGTCGGCGGATACGGCGTGAAGGCCGACGACTGCGGGGGCGCTGCCGGCTTCAGGGCGGGGCCGGGTGGCGGCGGAGCGGGGGGCGGTGTGTCGTTCCGGCTCATCGCGTCCCGCACGATCTGGCACCACAGGTGCGGCAGCAGGTCGGGGGGCCGGCTGTTCGCCGGTTCGAGGATGCTCTGCCGGAGCCAGTTGCCCCAGGTCGGGTGGGGGGCCCGGCTCATGCGGTGCACCAGTTCCCGCATATCGCTCAGATAGCGATCGTCCCGGGCCAGCGGGGCGACGGCCCAGGTGAAGACGTCGGCCGCCCGGTCGACCAAGGCCTTCCTCGACGCGTGTTCCTGACCCGTCTCCTGCGGCGTGAAGTACAGGCCGTTGGCGAGCGCCTCGGCGCACAGCTGGTGTTGCATCTCCAGGTCACGCGCCTGGACGCGGTCCGGCCTGCCCAGTTCGTCGAGCACCAGATCCAGCGAGTCCGGGGACAGTTCCCCGGAGCGCAGCTCGTGCAGGAGCAGTTCGTCGGACCGCGTGCGCAGGTCCGCCTTCAGGATGCCGCTCCGGCTGCCGTCCCCGTCCCCGCGCCGGTGGTCGCGCAGCTCCCGGTGGAGGGCGTGGGCGTCCTGGCCGTTCGGTGTGGTGGAGGTCGTCGGGGCGGTCGGGCCGAGTGCTCGGTGCGCCGCGGCATGCTCGCGCTCCTCCTCCCAGCCCCGATCGGTCTCCGGGTCCCGGCTCCGCCTCTGGTCCCACCCCTCATCCCATCCCTGGTCCAGCCCCTGGTCCAGCCCTTGATCCCGCTCCCGCTGATCCCGCTCCCGCTCCAGACGCGGATCCCGTTGCGGACGCGGATCCCGTTCCGAACGCGGATCCGCCGGGCGCTCCGCCGACGGGGTGGCCCGCGTGCCGACGGTGCGCTTCGGCTTGAGGATCTCCTGGAGCCGGGCGCGGCGCCGCTCCCAGTCCAGGGACGCGCCGTCGGCGAGCTCGTCGACGAGCTGCGGTACGCCGGGAGGCGCCTGCGGATGCGCGAGGAGGTGTTCCACGAGCCGGGACGCCGCCCAGTGTTCGAACCGGGTCTCCTGCAGCCGACGGCCCCGGACCCGGGCCAACGGGCCGGAGCCGCCCGAGACCGGCTCCCAGCGCGGGACGGACATCAGCCGCAGGTGATGCGTGTCCACGGCATCACACGTGACGAACGTCCAGGGCTGGTCCAACCAGGTGCCGAACAGCAGGACAAGGCCCAGGTAGACCAGCGGCACCTGGCCCCAGTCCGGCGTCTCCTCCCCCAGGAGCAGCGACACGCGCTGCGTCGGGTCGCGCAGCAACTCCGCGCCGACGAGGGTCAGCGCATGCTTGACCCGGGGCAGCAGCTCCAGCATGTCCGCCTGGCGGCGCTGGGCCAGCTCGTCGAGCTTCGCGCAGTCGACCCTGTTCTGCTGCCCGGACGCCTGCTCGGCCCACCGCTGTTTGCGCCAGCCGCCGTACGCGAGGGCGAGGCACCGCGTGATGTCCAGGCTCTCGCCGTCGCCGATCAGGACATGGCTCACCGTGCTGGGCCGGCCGCCCCGGTCGGTGGTGGGCCAGCGCTGGACGAGCAGGACGTCCCCGTCGCGGGACAGCGCCCGCACCACGCTCGGCCGGGTGGCGGCCGCGCCGGACGTCCACAGCAACGGGCCGAGTTCCCGGCCCAGTTCCTCGGCGCGCCCGGGGTTGCAGGAGTGGGCGACGGCCTTCATGCCCGTGCCCTGGCGGCCGCGGTTGCCGTCCCACCGGAAGACGGCCTGGTGCACCAAGCGCCGGGCGGCGTCACCGCCCGGTCCGTACAGGCCCGGCGATTCGCCGGGGTCCGGGCCCCGGCCCTGGAAGTCGTTCACTGACGTTCCCCTCCCTCGGTTCCACCGGACTCCCCGGACCCGCCGGAGCCCCTGGACTCCCTGCGAGCTCCGGCCCTCTCCGGTGGCATCCACTCGATGGCGGGCGCCTCTCCCACGGCCAACGCCTCGGTGCCGCCCGGTACTTGGATCAATCCGTGCATGGCGAGCAGCGCGAGGACCGGCTCGAGCACCCGCCGGGGCCCCGTCCCCGTCGGATAGCGGCCCTGGTCCTCCTGGCCGCCGGTGGCGGAGGCGATGTGCAGGGTGCACCGGCGGATCGCGTCGAAGGGGCGCAGCCACGCGGGACCGGCGTGCCTGCGCAGCAGCCCGTACACGTCCCTGCTCTCCTCGCGCACAAGGCCGGGGTCGAGCGCGGTGGCCGGCGGCCGGCCCAGCCACCGGTCGACGGGCGGCTGGAACCGGAGGAGGTCCGCCTTTCCGAGCACCACCGCGGCCGGCACGTCCACATAGCCGCTCTTCTTCGGCAGCCGGTCGAGGACCGTACCGAAGGCGAGGTCGCCGTCCGGGTTCACCTCCACGCCCCAGCGTTCCCTGGCGTGGTCCAGCTGCGGCAGCGGGAGGGCGAGCGCCGGATCGACGACGAAGATCAGGGCGTCGACCCCGAGCAGGAACCGCAGTGCCGCGTCGGTCCGTACGAGGTCCTCTCCGCCGAGGTCGAAGAAGGCGACCGGGCGCACCTGCCCACGGGCGTCGGTGATCAGGAGGGACTCCACGAAGCGGGCGAAGTCCTCAAGGCCCAGCGCGGCGGTGTGGTCGAGGACCTTCCCGCTGCGCAGCAGCTGCACCCGGTCCCGTACGAACCTCGCGTGCTGCTCCGGATTGACGGACTGCCACTTCAGGCCGAACGGCTCCAGGCCGCCGTCGGTGATCGCGGCGATCATCTGGGTCAGCAGATGGCTCTTGCCGGTGGACGACTGGCCGACCATCGCGACGGTCAGCGGGCGGCCGTAGGTCAGATAGGGCACCGGGATGAAGTGCTCGGGGAAGTCCGGGTCCGCCGTGCACTTCTGGACGGCGCCGCGCATGATGTCGCCGCGCCGCACAGGGTTGTTGATGCCCTTGAGGTCCAGCGGCTTGTACTGCATCCGGCTGTCGGTGACGAACAGCTTCGTGAGGTCGAGCTGGATGGTCTCCAGGCAGTACGGGCAGAGCACCGCGCCGTTGCCGCGCCCGGGCTCCGCTCCGGGCTCCTGCGGGGTCCGGGCGGAGGGCGCGTGCCGCCGCTTGCGCCCCAGCGCCTTGTCGAAGGCGTCCTGGTCCGTGGGTGCCTCGTCGGCCGGCACCACGAGCCGGACGCGCCGGACGGTGTCCTGCGCCACGACGTCGAGCACCTGTGCCGGCGTCGGCCGGGCGACCGCCCGCGGGGCGAAGGCGTCCCGCAGTGTCCGATCGAGCTTGCGGTGTTCGCCGAGATCGACGGGGGCCCGGTCGGCGGGTCCGGGCCGCCCGGTCACCAGTTGGTAGAGCACCTGGGCCGTGCTCCACACCGCGTCCCGGGAGTCGGCGAGCCCCTCGCCACGGCGCTGTTCGGGCGAGCAGAAGGGCGACCGGCCCCACGGGCTCCGTGGCTGTCCGGCCCGGGTCACCGATTCGAGGCCCCAGAGCTGGACCTTGGCGCCGTCCCAGCGCACGGTGGCGGGCGAGACGCCCCGCGGCACCATGCCCCGGCCCTCCAGCAGGTACAGGGCCAGGAGCAGATCCCGGGTGACGTGCTCCTGGTCGGTCGCGGAGATCACGTGGAGTTGCTCGACGGGCGTGCCCCGGGGCGGCTCGAACAGCAGGTACGGCTCGGTGGTGTCCAGCTCGTAGCCGATGACGCTCGGGAAGAGCGCCGCGTACTCCTTGTTGTCGCCGATCACCTGGTGCAGTTGGAGGACGGTGCCCGCCTCGGTGTCCAGCAGGGCGCGCGCCGCGGGGTTCGCCGCGTCCTTGGCGTTCAGGCGTACCTGCACGCACTTCTGTCCCGTGTCGCCGAGCACGGCCTTGCGGATCAGCTGGGGCAGCAGCCGGTCGCGGCGGAACTCCCGGCCGACGCGGACCGAGGTGACACGCCGCCGCCCCGAGGGCACGGTGAACGCGAGCTTGTCCGGAGACGGACCGCCCGGCCCCTCCGGCTGGGGATACGGGATGCTGGTCACCGGCGGTCCCTTCGTTCGTACGGGTGCGTGGCGTCGTACGGGTGCGTGGCGTCGTACGAGTCCGGCCCGTCGTCGGTGTACGTCCCGTCCTCCGCGTACGTCCCGTCCGGTGCGGAGCCGCGCCGGGGGCGGATGGTCTCCACCACGCCCATCCCCAGCGGGGTGAGGCGCACCAGGCCCGCGTACCGTCCCGACGACGTCCACAGGACGTCCTCGGGGTGCACCGAACCGCTCGACAGCCAGGCCTTCTCGAGCTCGTCGCGCACCGCCACGGGAGCGAACCTGAGCCACACCGCGGCCTCCGGGTCGCGATTGAGCAGGGTGCCCTGCTCGGGCGATGACAGCTGCACCACGGCCTGCCGGTCGGCCTCCGCGCCGACGAGTTCGGCCGCTCCGTGCGGGTCGGTGCCCAGCAGATTCGCGGAGGTGGCGCGGACGCGGCGCGGGGCGGCGAACGGGGGCGGCGCAAGAACTCCGTTGTGCTGGAGGTGGTGGCGTGCCGTCGAAAGGAGCTCGCGCACGCGTTCCTCGGTGCGCCGGACGGCGAGGGCACCTGCCTGGCCGCGTTCGACGGCGCCCCAGTAGTGCTTCATCGCCTCCAGCGCGGCGTCCGTCAGGTCGGCGGACAGGGTGGCGACCAGCTCGGGGCCGCCCTCGCCGTTCTCCCGTTCCAGCCAGCGCGGGGTGCCGTTGGCGCGGTGCTCCCGGGAACCCGCGGCAGCCGTCTCCCGGTCCTGCTCCCGATCCCGGTCCCGGTCCCCGCGCTCCCCGTGCGACCCGTGCGACCCGTACTCCTCGGCGGGTTCGTCCCATGACGGGCCGTCCTCCCAGGCGTACACGCTCGCCCAGTCGCTGTCCCCGTCGTCGGGCCCGAGGAGGCCGTCGTCCGGCTCCAGGTCCGCGTCGTCGACGAGCCAGGGGTCCTCGGCCGACGTCCCGGCGCCGGGCGCACCGAAGCCGTCGGCCGCCCCGGCGGGCGCGGACCGATCCGGTTCGGGCACCGCCTCGGCCTCCGCCGCGGCCGCCGTCGCCCGCAGCATGCCCGCGACGGAACGGGCGGCGTCGGCGCAGTACAGGCGCTCCTCGACGGCCCAGTGCTCCCGGACCGCCTCGGCCAGCAGGCCGTCGAGCCCGGACAAGGCCAGGCGCAGTACCGCGGCGGCACGGCCCGGCGCCCAGGCCGCGGCCGCCGCCCGCCAGAGCCGGCGTACCGTCTCCACCGCGACGCCGAGCCCGACCAGCAGACCGATGGCGCCCACCCAGACGGGAGGTTCGGCCAGGTACGCCACCGCCGCCCCGACCACTGCACCGCCGAACGCCGCGACCCTGGGGGCCACGGCCCACCGGCCGGAGCGTCCCGCGCCCCGGAGCCGCAGCGACCCCAGCACGGCCATGCCGACGAACAGCAGCGGCACGACGACCGCGAGGACCAGGAGCGTCCCCCACCAGAGCGCGCCGAGCAGCCCCGCCCCGGCCGCCGCAAGCGGACCGGCAACGGGCAGGCCGGGCACCGCGGCATCTGCCGTGACCGGCTGCCGGGCCACGGCCTCCGGGGAGTGCGCGGCGAGCTTCGGCAGCAGCGCCGAAGGCGGCAGCGGCTCCACCCGCCCCGCCAGGCCGGTGAAACGCTGGGCCACCGACCGCAGGGCGAGCCCCTGGCCGAGGAGTTTCCCCGCGAACTCCCTCAGTCCCTCCCCGATCCGCTCCCCCATGCCCTCGGCCGACGGCACCCGCAGCCCGAGCGCCGCGAGCCGGGCCGCCGACTCGGCGGCGGACCGGGTGCTGCCGCCACCGCCGCGCAGGGCCGTGGCGACGAGCTCCCGGTAGTCGTCCAGTGCCTGGCGCGACTGCCCGACGTCCGCCTCGAACGCCTCCCGGCGTGCGGCCCTGACCAGTCCGGGCAGGGTCCGCAGCCCGGCCAGCGCCTCCTCGGCGTGGTCGAGGGCGTCCGCGCACGCGCGGTAGGCGTCGTCCGCGACGCCGCCGGGTTCCCGGTGTCCCAGGTCCCGGCCGCCCCGGCCCGCCACCAGGCCGCGCAGCGGCTCCGGCAGGTCGGCCCCCGACGACGCGGTGAGCAGCACGTCCGGCGCGAGTGCGGTGTCCTCGCCGGCGAACCGGGTGAGCGCGTCGCGCCAGGCCCGGTCGCGCACCTCCGGCGGCAGGTCCTGCTCAAGGAGCCGTACGCCGGGCGCGGCCACCGCCTCGGGCAGCAGCTCGATGTGGTGCAGCACGCGGAGGTAGACGTCCGGGACCGACAGCACGTCCACCAGGACCGCCAGGGCGTCCGGGTCGTCGGGTGCGGGCCGCTCCAGGGCGGTGCGGGCGGAGCGCAGATCACCGGCCCACAGCAGCGCGGAGCCCGAGGCCCGCAGCACCGCGGGGCGCACGAGGCGCCGGTCGGCCTTGAACCCCCCTTCCGGACCGGCGAACGAGCCCGGCGCGCTGCCGACGAGGAGCACCAGGAGCCTGACGTCGCCCACCGCGCGGTAACCGGCGAGCAGTTCGTACTGCGGCTGGTGGTCGATGAGCCCGGCCGGGGTGTCGACCACGAGGAACAGCGGGTCGTCGGGTTCCGGCAGCCCGGCCCTGCCCAGCTCCTGGGCGACCCTGGCCCGCACGGCCGACGGGCTGTGCAGCGCCGCCGCCCCGGCACGCAGGTCCAGGTGGACGACGGCTCCGAAGTCCTGAGGCATGCTCACTGGTCCTCACCGCCCCAGCGGCCGCGCGGGTCGGGGTCGTCGTCCCAGGGCGCCCGCGGCAGGTCGTCGCGGTCCCCGGAGGAGAACCGGCTGCCGTCGCCCCCGTACTCCTCGTCGCGCTCGCTCCGATGACCGTTCCGGCGGTCGCGGCCGGGCTCTTCGTAGTCGTCGGAGTCGTCGGAGTCGTCGGAGTCGTCATGGGGGCCGTAGTCGTCACGGTCGTCGCGGCGTTCGTTGCCGTACGGCCGCTCGTAGGAGTTGACCGGTGTGGTGCCCCAGTCGTCGTCATCGGGCTCATGGCGGCGCCGCGGTGCGGAGAGGTCGTCGCGCGGGCGGGCCGGTATGCCGCCGCGGATCTGTTCCAGCAGGGTCCGCAGGGTCGGCTGGACGGCTCGCTGGTCGCCGAACTCGACGTCCAGCGCGCCCGGGAGGGTCTCCGCCCAGAACTCCCACAGCGGCCGCACCCAGCCCTCGACCCGGTCGCCGCCCCGCTCCCTGCGGTCGGCGAGGAGCTCCAGCTGGCGCGGGGCGACCTTCTCGACCAGCTCGACGAAGAGGGGGTGGGGTTCGCTGCCGGTCCGGTCGAGGCCGAGGGGCTGTGCCCGCATCAGTTCGCGGCAGTAGTCCTCGACCGTCCGCTCGTCGTCGAGGACGGTCCAGCGCTCGTACGACCGCAGCAGCTCCGCCCAGCTCGACACGCCACCGGGAAAGTCGTCCAGCTTCAGGCGGACGCCGGGGACGTTCGCCCCGTCCTCGGGGAACAGCTTCAGACGGACCCGCGCCGGCGACGTCGGGTCGCCGTCGAGGACGTCCACCTGGCCGTTCCACATGCAGCACAGCAGCCGGTGCAGAATGATGCGCCGGTCCTCCTCGCTGCTCACCATCCAGCTGTCGCGGAAGCCGAGCCGCTGGCGCCACCGCAGCACGTCCTGCGGCTCCTCGCGCTTCTTCGCGCGGGCCCACTGGCGCAGCACCGTGCGGGCCTCGCGCACCTGGGTGAGGCTCATCTCGCTGCGGAAGAGGACGACGGTGATCGAGTCGCTCTCCACGCCCCGGTACTCCACGGAGTTCTTCGCGTCCGTGGGCAGCCGCAGGGTCTTGCCGAGGTACTCCTGCACCTCCTCGACGGCCTGCACCCTCGGGTACGTGACGAGGACCCGCAGCGGCCCGGTGCCCTCCGGCGTGAAGCCGACGGGCAGCAGCCCGGCGAGTTTGCGGCCGAACAGGTCGAGGGCCTCCTTGCTGACCTGGTCCTTGACATCCAGGTCACCCGCCCCGGCGGCCAGCAGCGTGCCCATCGCCGGCAGCAGCGGCCGCTCCTCCAGATGGGCGCCCCGCTCGGCGAACAGCCGCGTGACCCGGGCCGCGAGCTGCCCCTTGACCCGGGCCACCGAGCCCTCCGGTTCGCGGCGGCTGAGCGCGAAGACCTGGCGCCAGGTGTCCCCGCCGACCAGCTTCAGGAGCAGCGCGGCCACGGAGTCGCTCTCGCGCAGCCCCTCCCTGCGGATCAGGCGGGTGACCACGTCCTCGTAGAAGTGGTTGAGGGTGCGCTGCGGCGGCAGCAGGTACGAGATCCCGGCGCGGTCCTCGTACAGTTCGTGGCCCTTCTGCGCGGACGTCTTGGGCTCCTGGTCGCAGTGCCGGCGGAAGGCGTTCACCAGGCGTACGACGTCGTCCCCGGCCGCGTCCGCCTGCGGCTGCCAGTGCTGGTACTGCTCGCGCCAGGCCTCGTGCCAGATCGACCGGCAGCGCCACTGGTACCAGGCGTCCTGCTCCTGGAGGGTCGCCTGGACGTCGTGGTCACCCCAGCGGGCCGGTGCCAGACCGGCCAACTGCCCTTTGATCCGGGGGACCTTGGGCGGCTGCTCGGTGACGCCGGGCGGCCGCTGCGGGGCCCGGGCGCGGTTGTCCAGCATGCCGAGGAAGCCGCGCTTGGCGATCGGGTCGTCGCTGTCCGGGACGCCCCGGACGACGCGTTCGGCGAGGAAGGGGTCCACGCTCTGCAGCAGCTTGTCGATGGCGGGGCGCGGGGCGAACCGGTCGGCCATCGTGGTCGCCGACCGGTCGGCCTCGGCCCGCAGGTCGGACAGGAGCCGCTGCATGTCGGCGATCCGCTCGCCAAGGGCCTGCTCGATGTTCCTGCCGCCGCGGGGCAGCGGGTCGGGCTCCAGCACCGGCAGCTTCCTGCGCTCCCACAGCTCTTCGAGGTGGGAGTCGGCGAACAGCTGCCGGATCATCGGCACCGCGCCGTCCTTGAGCGCGGTGCGCGGCCGCTCCACGAGATCCGTGACGGCCTCCCGCAGCAGCCGCCCGGCCACCAGGTCCGCCAGCTGGTCCATCGGCGCCGTCATGGAGGCGACCAGGCTGGTGGAGACGCCCTGGCGGCCGATCCCCGTGGGCGACGGGGCGGAGCGGGCCACACCTCGGTTGATGAAGCTCGCGGCGAAGGTCTGGTAGTCGTCGTCGGCCGCCATCTTCCGGCCCCGGGAGCGGCCGTCGCCCAGCTCGGTGCCGATCAGCGACATCACCAGGGAGACGATGGAACGGCGCAGGTCGTCCGCGCGGATGCCGGCGGTCTTGGTGAACAGGAACGCCGTGGGCAGGATGCCGGTCCGCAGCCGCACCGGGGTCGTGCCCGGATACCGGATGGCGAAGCCCGCGTCGTGGTCGAGGTCGCCGATCTCCGCGCCCTCCCTCGGCGCGTTCTGCCGGTCCACCAGCCGGAACAGGTCGACCAGCGCCCGGGCCGCGTTGAGCTCCGCCTCCCAGCCGCCGCCGGTGGCGGCGGAGAACGACGACGGCATCACCACCAGCGGATAGATCTTCACCCCGTCGAAGTTGCGCAGCTGGAAGGCGTAGCTGATGAGGTGCAGATAGTCCAGGAAGATCCCGGCGCCGGTGCCGCCGGCCACCGAGAACGACACGAACACGTCGCAGCCGTTGACCTTCCCGCCGCCGAGCTCGCTCAGTTCGCCCGCCGACTTGGCGATCGCGTCGATCGCCTGCAGCAGTGGCTCGAGGACCGGCGAGAGGCCGTAGCGCAGCGTGGCGAACAGCGCGGCACGCCCCACGGTGGGCAGCTGTCCCGCGCCGTTGCGGAGCGGGGTGACCTCCGGCTCGCCGGTGATCGGCGGCAGCCAGTCGGCCACCTCGCCGCGCATGCTCGCGCGCAGCATCTTGGTCACTTCCGGTGAACTGTCGAAGTTCGGCAGCAGGTTGTGGGTGGCCCGTGAGGTGCGGGCGTACGCGGCCCGCAGCGACGAGTCCACGTTGAACTGCGGCAGCCGCCTCAGGTCGCCCTCGCTGTAGTCCGCGTACACGAACTGCAGGCAGTCGGGCAGTTGGAAGGGGGCGTGTCCGCTCTGCCTGCTGAGCGCCGTGCCGTCGGGGCCGCACAGCTCGGTGCGCAGCCGGCGTTCCAGCTCGGCGCCGACCAGGCCCCCGGTGCCGCCCAGGCCGACGAAGAGCATCGGCTGGAAGATCTTCATGGTTTCCTCCCCGCTAGACGGCCGCCGCGGCCGCAGGTTCGTGCTCGGTTCGTCCGTGGTTCCGCGCGGCGTGGCGGCCGCGCCGTGGTGGTGCGGGTGCGTGGGGGCCGAGCGGTGGCGTGCCCGGCCCCACGCGTCACAAGTACGGGTTGTCGTCGTATCCGCCGCTGTTCCCGGCGGAGTTGGAGGTGGAGCCGGAGCCTGCCGTGGCCGTCTGCGGTCTGCGCCCCGCGGTGCGGGGCTCCTCGCCGAGGGCGAGGCTCAGCGTGTCGGTCAGCTGGACCTGGCCGCGGGCGGGCACCGGCGTCCGGCTGCCGCCCTGCTTGCGGAGCACCGCGCCGCCCTCGCGGCGGCGCTGGACGGCGTACGGGCCGTGGGCGCGCCGCTCGATGCGTGGGCTGCGGTGGGCCTCGGCGACGGCGAACTCGTACCACTGCTTGTTGTTGCCGTGCCCGGCCTTGTGCTCGTTGAGCACGGTGCCGTCCTCCGCGACCAGTTGCAGCGCCAGGCCGAACGGGTCCCTGCGGCGCCTGCGCAGCCCCAGCCAGGCGACCACGACCACCACGACGAGGCCGACGACGACGGCGCCCAGCACGAACGCCCACCAGTACTTCTCCCACATCCCGGGCTCCGGCGTGACGCGCACCGACAGCGGGGACCGTACGAGCGTCCGGTCGTCGTCGGTGGTGTCGACGACGGTGGCGGTGCCGCCGACCTTCAGGCCGTCGTCGCCGAGGCGGTCCCCGAAGACGCCCGCGGGGGCGACTTCGACCGTCACCTTCCGGGTTCCCCGCTCGCCGGGCTTGAGGGTGATCTCGGCGGGCTCGACGGTGAGCAGCCCGTCCTTCACGTCGGTGACGGAGAGGCGCAGGGTGTGCGGGGTGCGCGTGGTGTTGCTGACGTCCAGGTTGCCGGTGACCTCGGCGCCGGGGTGGGTGTCCGCGGTGGGCAGGTCGAGCGCGGCCTTGACGGGCAGGTCGCCGGGCACGACCTCGCCGCTCTCGCTGCGGGTGTCGGCGCTCAGTCCCGACGCGGTCAGGGTCGCGCTCACCTTCAGCGACCCGTCGGCGCCCTTCGGGATCCTCACGGTGCCGGAGAAGGAGCCGTCGCTTCCGTCGGGATCGGGCCCCTTGCCGTCGTCGGCGAGGTCGAGGGCCAGCGGGGAGAAGCCGTCCCCGGTCAGCTCGCTGCGGACGCGCAGCCCCTCGTAGTCGCTCGGGTCCTTGATCTCGTAGCCCTCACGCGTCTGGAGCCGCATGGTCACCGTGACCTTCTCGCCCGCCCGCGGCGATGGCGGGTCCATGGTGATGGCGCCGCGCAGCTCGCCCTGCCACAGCACGCTGACGGCGACGGGCAGCGAACGGTGCCCCTCCGGGGCCTTGGCCTTCACCTTCCAGGTGCCGGGCAGCGGGTCGACGACCTTCAGTGCCTCGACGGTGCCGCTGCCGCCCGCGAGCTCGAAGCGGGACTTCTTGAACGTCCCGGACGTGGGGACCTCGTCGCCGGACGGGTCGACGTAGGTGATCTCCACTTCGGGGTCGCCCTTGTCGACGACGATGCTGCCCACGGTCGCCAGCGGTGAGATGCCGATCTCCAGAGTGGCGGGCGGCCGTTCGCTGGGGCCCTCCTCGTGGCGCAGGCAGTGGGCGGCGGCGAAGATCTTCTCCAGGGTGGTGGCGACGTCCTCCGCGCCGGAGACCTTGTGGGCCTTCGGCGTTGCGGAGGGCAGTTCGACACAGCCCTTCTGGTAGCCGCCGGCCGCGATCCGGTCGAGCTGCTTCTTGTCCGGGTCGGATCCGAAGCCCAGCGGCCAGATCTGGACGTTCTGCCGGGCGGCATCCCGCAGCGCGGCCTTCAGCTGCCGTTCGCCCTCGGCCTCGCGGTGCGCGGGGTCGCCGTACTTGGGGCTGTCGGCGACGTCCATCTTCCCGTCGGTCAGCAGGAACAGCACCCGTGGCTCGGACGTGTCGGTGCCTGCGGTCAGGTCGTGCACGCCCTGCCGGATCGCGCTCGGGAAGTCGGTGCCGGTGCCCTCGCTCTTCTTGCGGCCGCGCAGCTTGCCGACGCAGTCGCCGATCGTCTCGCGGCCCGCGGCGTCCAGCGTGGTGCGCGGGCAGACGGGGTCCACCGCGCGCTGGTCACCGGACTCGGCGGCGGCGAAGCCGAAGACCGTGACATGGGAGGACGAGGAGACGTCGCCCAGCGCGATCCGCGCGGCGGCGGCCTTCTCGGCCTTCATGTCGGCGGCCGCGAGGCTGGCCGACTCGTCCACGGCCACCGCGTAGTTGACGGCCGGGAACGACGGTGCGGAGTCCGCCGCGGGCACCGGGTCCTGACCTGCCGGTGCCAACAGCGACGCGAACACCGCGGTGCCGCCCACCACCAAGGCCGCGGCGCGGCGCACCCGGCCCCTTCCTGATTGCCGTCTTCCCGTGACTCGTTGCACGGCATCCCCTGATTCTCGGTTCGGCTCTGCTCTGTTCGCGGTGTGTTCTGCGTTCGGGTGCTTTACGCCCGGGTGCTCTGTGTTCGGGTGCTCTGTGTTCGGGTGCTCTGCGTCGGCATGTGCGGTGCGGGCCCGCCGGGGGTCAGCGCGCGGTCACGTCCCAGATCAGGGCCAGCGCCGCCGACAGGGCGAGCGATCTCACTCCCCAGCGGATGGCCCGGTACTTGGCGGACAGGATCGAGCTGGCGTCCACGGCCTGGACGAGCAGCCAGCGGGCGGGATCGCGCCCGGCCTCGGCGATCCCGGCGGACAGCCGCGCGGGGTCGAGAGGCGCCACCAGATCCCCGAAGTACGTCACCCCGTCCCCGTGGCGGACCGTGCCGGTACGCGGCATCAGCGCCCCCACCAGCGCGGTCACCGCGACGGCCCAGAGCACACCGGCGAGGACCAGCGTGACGTCGGCGAACCCGTCCCCCACGGCACCGCCCTCCCGTCCGACCAGGAGCGTGGGCAGCGCGAGCGTGCCCGCAAGGAGCACGGCCGCCTTCGAGTCCGCCCTGCCGAGATCCTCCCGGGCCGTGCTCAGCAGCCGTTCGGCAATGCGTGCCGCACCGTCGGCGGTCATCAGTCCTCTTCCGCCCAGGACCAGCCGTCGTCCTCGGAGCGGCGCGGGCGGTGCGGGCGGTGCGGCGGCTCCTGACCGCCGAGA
This sequence comes from Streptomyces sp. NPDC059003, assembly GCF_042740445.1. Classification (NCBI taxonomy): domain Bacteria; kingdom Bacillati; phylum Actinomycetota; class Actinomycetes; order Kitasatosporales; family Streptomycetaceae; genus Streptomyces; species Streptomyces sp. NPDC059003. The sequence continues at coordinate 33,083 of NZ_JBHYJH010000071.1, forward strand.
TCGTCGTCGTCCGGGTAGGGGCTCCCGCGTCGGGCGGGGGCGCGGGGTCCGTCGTACGCGTCTTCGTCGCGCGGGCCGTAGGGCTCGGGCCAGTCGTTCCGGCGTCGGTCGCGGGGGTGCGGCTCGTCGGGGGCGGGGTACGGCTCGGGCCGGTACGTCCGCTGCCGGTTCCGGGGGCGCGGCTCGTCGTGGTCGGCGTCGTCCTGTGGGTACGGATCGTCCTGTGGGTGCGGCTCCCTCCGGTCGGGCCCGCGACGGGCGGATTCCCGTCGGCCGGATTCCCGTCGGCCGGGCTCGCCCCGGGAGGACTCCGCCCGCCGGGACGGCCGCCGGGGTGGTTCGTCCGACGCCCAGTCCGGGTTGAACGACCGGTCGGTGGACTGCTCCAGCTGCCGCGGCTCCCGACGGGCGGGAACCGTCCCGATGGGCCCCAGCATGGGGCGGCCGAGGCCGTGGTTGAGGAGGTTCAGGACCTGCGTCTCCACGTCGGCCGTGGCGAGTTCACCACTGGCCGCCATGGCGAAGAGCCGGTCGACCCGCTCCATCTCGTCCTGCCTGCCCTCCTGACGGATCTTCTCCAGGAAGTCCCTGGCCCCGTCAGGGTCGGCCGCCAGCATGAAGCTCAGCTGCTCCAGCTCGCCGCCCTGCAGCATGCGCCGGAACGCGTCCTGGCGCAGCCGGGTCACCTTGGCCCGCGCGTGCACGTCCCGCTCCTCGTCGGCGTGCTCGATGGTCCGGTCGTCCACCCGCAGGCGTACGTAGAGCCGCACGCGCAGGCCGAGTTCGGAACCCAGGTCCGCCCAGCGGCCACCGGCGCACTCCCGCGTGATGGCGCGGTTGGCCTGCTCTGCCTCGCTCACCCGGTAGGCCGTGGTGACCTCGCGCAGCCGCTCCAGGACCGGCGACGTGAGCCGGTTGGCGACGTCGGTCACGACCTCGAGCGCGGCCAGATGGGGATCGGTCACCGTCCACTGGATGTCCACCTCTGCCTTGAAGAAGGTGGTGCCGCCGATGGCCGGCAGCTCCATCTGGAGCGGCGTCACAAAGGTGCCGAGCGCGATCTCGCACATGCTGTGCGGCCTGGCGAGGGCCCGCTTGTCGACGTGCTGGACCCCTGAGGCCCTGATCACGCTGTAGCCGCCGTTCCGGTAGAACTGCACCACCGCTGTCCGGGCGCTCACCCGCGGCAGTCCGTCCGTCGGCGTGCTGTAGTCCTTCAGGTACGGCCCCGCGGGCCCCGGGGCTTCGGGCGCCCTCCCCGCGGCGCCCGCCGCCTCTTTCCCGTGCTCACCCATGGCTCTCCTCCTCGCGTGCCCGTTCCCTGCGCGGGCCCTCCTGGCGCCGTCCCTGCTCCGGCGCGACGGCGAGCCACCACAGGTCGCGTGCCTTCGCGTCGGGGAACGGCTTCTCCGGGTCGCTCATCATGCGGCGCAGCAGCCAGTCGAGCCGCCGCCGGTCGTGCCCCTCGGTCGTCAGCGCGGGCAGCAGGGCCGCAAGGCCCGGCCGGGTCCACTCGGTGCCGTCCTTGCGCACGGCCGAACGCAGCAGCGTCTCCAGCGCGTCCATCGCCACGTCCTTCGACCGTGCCGTGTTCAGCGCGGTCCACAGCAAGTCGGCCATGGGGCCCACGAGTTCGGGCCGGGTGGCGGCGAGGGCGAGCGGCAGCGGCCAGTCGCCCCGGTCGCCCAGCGCGGAGTCGGGGTCGCCCAGCAGGAAGCCGGGGTCGTCCGTCAGCACCTCCTCCACCGTGGCGAGCGCGAGCCGGACGGTGGTCACCAGGCCCAGGTCCTGGTACGGCTCCCGCTTGTGGTGGGTCCACTCCCCCATCCGCGCGAGCACCTCCGCGGCGTCCGGCAGCGCGAGCAGCCGTACGACGTTGAAGGAGGCGACCGCCAACTGGTCCCCCTCGTCGTGGACCGCGATGCGGGCCAGGGCGTCCAGGGTCTCGTCCGTCGTGGCCGCGGCGTTGCCGTAGCCCAGCGCCATCGCCGCGGTCCAGCGCAGCGACTTGGTGCCGTTCCTGCTCCAGTCACCGACCAGTTTGTGCACCGCCCTGCGGTGCGAGTCATGACCGGCGGCCTGGTCCATGGTGGTGGCCGCGAAGATCCGCCGTCGGGCCGTCGTCGCCTCGGCGAGCGGCCGGACCAACTCCGCGTAGCCGTGGTCGAAGTCCCGTACGCACAGCTCCCCGGCGGCGACCGCGGCACGCATCCACACCTGCGAGCGCGGATCGTCCGCAAGCAGCCGCAGCCAGCGCACCACCGGCGCCCGGACGGGGAAGTGCCGGTCCCACAGCTCGGTCAGGACCGCGGACGGCAGGGCGGAGCCCCGGTACCAGATCAGCCGGGCCGGCACGTCGTGCCCGGCCACCTCGACCTTGCCGTCGACCACTTCGGCGCGCGAGAGCGCCCGGTCGGCTTCCGGGTCGTCGCAGAACAGCGGGCGGGCCGGGGTGTTGTCCGGGTCGGACTGGACCGAGAGCTCCCAGGTCAGCAGGTGGGCAGCGGTGGCCACGGCGCTGTACGAGGCGCCGCCGAGCACGGCGAGGGCGATGCGGAACGCCACCGGGTGGAACAGCATCGCCGTATCCGACCGTCCCGCCTTCCCGTCCGGCCTCTCCGTCTCGGTCCGGGGCGCCGTCAGTGCCCTGTCCACTCCGGCGAACCACTCATGGGCCTGCTGGGCGGCAAGGCTGCGGCAGCTGGAGAGCAGGTCCTCGTACGAGACGTCCCCGAGCACGTGCCCGGCGAGCAGCGACGCGAGCACCTCGGCCTCGGCGGGGCGCAGGTCCTTGAGACCGACGGCGTCCTTGACCTCCTCCCGGTCCGCGAGTTCTTCCGCGCGGGCCAGGAGTCCGGCCGCCCGGTTCTCGTCCTCCCGGGCTTCGGCGGCACGGTCCTGCAGCCACTCGCGCAGCCGCGTGGCGAGCAGTTCTTCGGTGGGCGCGGGCGGGCAGAGCATGCCGTACCGCCCGGTGAGGAGCGGATTCGCCGCCGAGCCCACCGCCACGACGACCACCGCGAAGGCCTCGCGGCGGGCCAGGGCCGCGGCGAGCTCGTCGAGGTCCATCTCGTCGGGGAGCGGCCCGCCCGGCCGGGTGAGGGACAGCTCCAGGAGATAGCCGGTACCGCGCCGCGCCTCTTCCCCTTCACCGCCCAGCGTCTGGGCCAACTGCCGCGGCCCGCCCTCCGGGTCGATCCGTATCACCCGCGAGTCGGCGGCAGGCTCGGTGTCCGTGCCGTCCGCCAGGCGCCGGGTGACCTCGTCGAGGAGCGACAGGGCCGTGCTCGTACGTCCGGTGCCGGGCGCGGCGCCGAGCACGAGGAGTCGACGGGCGCGGAGCGCGTTGCGCAGCTGTACGTACCCCTGCGGCTCCACGTGGACCCGGCGCAGCCTGCGCAGCTCCTCCTCGGGCACGGGGCCGCTGCGCATGCCCGCGCCGGTCCTGCCGGAGCCGAGGAGCAGGTTGATGTTGTCGCCGATGTGGGCGCTCTGGATCCGTGAGTGGGCGAGGCTGATCAGGTCCCGATGGACGTCGAACAGCTGCCGGGTGGCTCGGCGCGTCCGTGCCGCGGCGGCGAGATCGGTGGGCCCGTCCTCGCCCTGTTCGTCGGCGAGGGGGTCGCGGGTGCGCTCCTTGAACCGCCCGACGGCCCGCTCCCGCTCCTTCTCCCGCTCCTTCTCCCGTTCCTTCTCCTTCTCCGCGGCCTCGTCCCCCGCGGACTTCTCGTCGTCGTCCTTGTCCTTGTCCTTGCCCTTGTCCCCGGCGTCACGGGACCGCTCGTCCCTGGCCTTCCTGTCGCCGGGCTTCTTGTCTCCGGACTTCTCTCCGGACTTCCTGTCGTCGGGCTTCTTGGCGTCGGCGTCGGACGGCTTGCCCTCGTCCGGCTTCGCGGGGGCGTCGTCGGACGCGCCACCGGCCCGCTCGTCGTCGCTCATGCGGCTCAGCCCTTCCCGCGCTCGGCGTCGCGGCCGCTGTTCCGGCCGATGTGCACGTTCCCCTGGTACTCGTTGTGGTGGTGCTGGGACATGTCGCCGGCGACGTCGTAATGGACACCGGAGGGGCCGGGCCGACGGTCGCGCATGCTGCCGTCGGCGACCTCGAACTCGTCCCCGTCGTCGTCGAGCTCGCCGACCTCGTCGCCATCAGCACCGGCACCGGGCAGGGGATCAGCGGCCGGTGACGGCGGCGTCGGCGCGGTGCGGGGAATCTCCGGGGCGAGCCGTCCGGGCAGGTGGAACCAGGCCGTGACCTCGCCCTCCTTGAGCTCCAGGCGGGCCGATGAGTAGAGCGCGGGCTCGATGAACTTGCCGCCACTCCTGACCACGTCCTCGTACAGGGACCGGGAGGTCACCAGCACGAGGTCGGCCTTCTCGGCGTCGAGCAGGCCGCGGGCGACAGGGGAGTCGGCGAGGCGGCAGGCCAGGTCGACCGCGCGTCCGCTGATGCCCCGGTCGTCGTGCCGGACCGGGCCGACGTTCATGCCGACGCGCAGTCCGAGCGGCACGGCCAGACCGCGGTTCTCCTCCCGCAGCTTCTCGTGCACCTCGATCAGCCACAGGCCAAGCATCCTGCTCACCGCGACCCGGCCCGCGACGGACAGCAGCACGCCGTCGCCGCGGTCCTCCATGTGCACGGCATCCCGAGCCACCTTGGCGTACGAGAACGCGGTCTCGAGAACCCGGTAGATGCGGTCGCGCATCCGCACCTTGTCGACGTCGTCGTACTCGCCCGAACGTCTGGCGTCGACGCTGATCACCAACTCGTAGTACGCCTCGGCGAGTTCCCTGGCGTCGTGGTTCACCCGTGCCCCCTGCATGTTCTGTCCGGCTGCCGAAGAGGTCGTTCGTCCTGCGATGGAGGTGGTGCGTGGAGGTGGTGCGTAGAGGCGGTGCGTCCCCTCAGCTTCGGGGCCGGGACGAGAGCCGTCTGTAGCCGTTTACACACGGCGAGGCCGGGGTCTACTCCTGCTGACCGTCCGCATGGACATCCGCGTGGACATCCGCATGGCCGTCCGCGAGGAGGGCGAGCAGATCGGGGTCGAGGATCTCCACCATGCGGTTGCCGGTGCGCACGATGTCCTGGGCGCGCAGCAGCCGCAGGGCCTTGGCGACGGCTTCCCGGGTGGCCCCGATCGTGGCGGCCAGTTCGTCCTGGGCCAGCTGGACGACGGGGCCCGCGGTCGAGGGTCTCCGCGAAGGGCGTGCGGCGGGCGGGGTGTAGGGGCCGACGGCCTCGGCTCCCGTCAGTTCGGTGAGCCGGCTGGCGAGGCGCTGCAGCACGGTGAGCGAGGCGAGCGCGGAGCGTTCCTGGTCGGCGCTGCGGAGGCGGAAGGTGAGCTGACGAATGACCAGGCCGCTGACCCTGGGATGCAGGGCGAGGAAACGGCGGAACGCGTCCCCGGATATGAGCTGGGCCTCTATGGGGCCCAGCGCGCGCACGGTGGCGCTGCGGGGGTGCCGGTCCAACGCGGCCATCTCACCGAGCAGTTCGCCCGGGCCGCGCAGGCCGAGTATCAGCCGGGTGGCCCCCCGGTCCGTTGCCACTGAAACGGTCACCCACCCCCGAAGTACGATCACGACGTGACTGGAACGGTCACCCTCTGTCAGGAGATGGGCATCGGCCGGATATCGCTTCGGTGTGCCGATGGCCATGACGCTCTCGTGCTCCTGAGCAGTCAGAGCCTGCGCAAACGCCAGCTCGTTGCCGAGCAGCCCCATGGTCGGCCCCCCGCCGGACTTTCGGACGCCTGGATTCTCGATGGGTGTCGATGGTGACAGAGCGAAGTTTCGCGCCGAGTGAATTGCGCCACACCGGGGTACCGACTGGTAGTCCTCGGAAGGCCAGGTGGGTCGCCCTGCCGCCGCCCCCTGGGCCCCACCAAGGGGCGTACGCCCCGCGCGCTCGCCCGAACGAATGACAGTGAGGTCAGAACCGGCACCTGAACGCGAACTACCCGGGCACAGAGAATCAGCCAGCTGACGGGGAGTTGGCGGAATCTCAGGTTTGGGTCGTGGAGACGGTGGTACTGGCGCGGTGCTGAGTCAGCAGGAGCCGCCAGGAGTCAACAGGGGCCTGAGAGAACCCCGTTGATACCGGTCCGGCGCGCCGGGCACGGCCGTCACACGTCCGCCCCGGACTCCCCCACTCCCGCGTCGGCGAGCTCGGCGATCACTTCCGCGTGGCAGCGCTCGGGCAGGCACCAGCAGCCGAGGCGGTGCCCGCGCAGGGCGGGCAGCAGGGCGAGGAGTTCGGGGCGCTCCAGGAGGTAGGCGCGGTAGCGTTCGACGACTTCGTCCCGGGTGCCGTCGGGTCCGGGGCGGTAGGGGCTGGCCAGGGGCGACGCGGCGAGGTGCCAGCCGCCCCTGTGCATGGCCCGGCCGACGTACACCACGTCGTCGTACGCGGGGTCGTCGCGGTGGCCCTTGAGGTTGACCACGGTGGTGCGGGGCATGAAGTGATCTTCGCCGCTGTCGGCGCGGGAGGCAACGCGAGCGGTCGCGGGCCCCGCCGCCCCAGGGGGTCGCCAGTGGCCGCCCTGCCTGCCCCACCAGGGAGCGCGCCGCTGTCCTGTCCGACGTGACGCCCCAGGTGAGCCGCTCACCGGCGCGCCCGCGGCGAGGACGCTGCGCGTGCGCGGCTTCAGGCTCCCTTTACGCGTTCTTGCGCATAGGTTCGTTGTCACACACCTCGTGTCGTCCGTACGTTGCGAAAGGACCGCTCCCATGAGCACCCCGAACACCTCGCGCCCCGCCGACGCCTCGGGCACGTTCGCCCTCGGCGGTGACCTGCCGGTCAACCGCCTGGGCTACGGCGCCATGCAGCTCACCGGACCGGGCGTCTGGGGCGAGCCCAAGGACCGGGACGAGGCCATACGCGTACTGCGCCGCGCCGTCGAGCTCGGCGTGACCTTCATCGACACCGCCGACTCCTACGGCCCGTTCGTCAACGAGGTTCTCATCAAGGAGGCGCTGCACCCGTACGCCGACGACCTGGTCATCGCGACCAAGGCCGGTCTCAGCCGCTCGGGTCCGGACGCCTGGCACGCGCTCGGCCGCCCCGAGTACTTGCGCCAGCAGGCCGAGCTGAGCCTGCGCCACCTCGGCGTGGAGCGCATCGACCTCTTCCAGCTGCACCGCATCGACGAGCTGGTGCCGCTCGCCGACCAGCTGGGCGAGCTCGTGCTGCTCCAGAAGGAGGGCAAGATCCGTCACATCGGCCTGTCCGAGGTGACGGTGGAGCAGCTGAAGCAGGCCAGGGAGTTCGCGGAGATCGTCTCCGTGCAGAACAAGTACAACCTGGTCGACCGCGCGTCCGAGGACGTCCTCGACTACGCCGAGGCCGAGAACATCGCGTTCATCCCGTGGTTCCCGATGGCCACCGGCGAGCTGGCGCGCCCGGGCGGCCCGCTCGACGCCGTCGCCAAGGAGCAGGGCGCGAGCCCCTCGCAGCTGGCCCTCGCGTGGCTGCTGCGCCGCTCGCCGGTGGTCCTTCCCATCCCGGGTACGTCGAAGGTGGCGCACCTGGAGCAGAACACCGGCGCGGCGGGCCTCACGCTGACCGACGCCCAGTTCGAGGCGCTGGCCGCCGCCGTCTGACGCGGCGCCGCCATCTGACGCGGCCAGTCCCGCACGGGAGCCGGGTGTGTTCCGGCGCTCACCACACCGGCGCTCACCTCACCGGTGGGCGCCGGACCGCGTGTGCGTCCGGTGCCGCCACACCACCGGCACCGTGAGGGCCGCCGTCAGCCCGCCGAGCACCATCACCGTGGACGGCGAGGTGCGGTCGAGCACGGCCCCGCCCGTCAGCGCGCCGAGGGCGAACGTCGCCTGGAACGAGGCCGTGAACAGGACCGAGGCCGCCTCCGGCGCGCCGGGTGCCGCCCTCACGAACCAGGTCTGCGAGCACACGGGCACGGCGCCGTACGCGATCCCCCAGACGACCAGCAGGGCGACCGCGCCGACCGCTGACCGCCCGACGACGGGCAGCAGCAGCGCGGCCCCGGCGATCAGCCCCGCGGCTCCGGCGAACGCGGCCCGCGGCCGGTCGGCCACCAACGCGCCGCCGAGGAAGGTGCCCGCGATCCCGGCGGCGCCGTACACCAGCAGGAACACGGTCGTCAGACCCGGTCCGGCACCGGTCACTTCCGCCAGGAAGGGCGCCACGTACGTGAAGGTGCCGAAGTGCCCGAGCACGACGAGGAACGTCACCGCGAGCGCGCGGCGCGTCCCGGAGGTGCCGAGCAGCCCGCCGAGCACCCGGGGGCGCAGGGCTTCGGCGGCGGGCAGGGGCGGGACCACCACCAGCATCGCGGCCCAGACCAGCACGCTCAGCACGCCCATGACGGCGAAGGCCGTCCGCCATCCGGCGACCTCGCCGACGAAGGTGCCCACGGGCACGCCGAGCACCGAGCCGAGCGGCACGGCCGAGAAGATCACCGCCTTGGCCCGGCCCGCGGACTCCCGCCCCACCAGGCGTTCGGCCAGCCCGGCGGCGATCGACCAGAACCCGCCGATGGTGACGCCGACGACGACGCGGGAGACAAGCACCAGCCAGTAGGCGGGGGCGGCCGCCGCGAGGAAGCTCGCCCCCGCCAGCAGCACCATGAAGGCGCACAGCATCGTGCGCCGGTCGACGCGGGCGGTGGCCGTGGTGACGACGGGCGCGGACAGGGCCGCCAGGATGCCCGGCATGGTCATCATCAGTCCGGCCGTGCCGTCCGTGACGTGGAAGCTGTCCCCGATGGACGGCAGCAGGCCGATGGGCAGGATCTCCACCGTGACGATGGCGAAGATCCCCGCCATGACCGAGACGACCGCCAGCCAACCCACCAGGGGCGAACGGGCAGTCGGGGCGGGGTGTGCGAGGGCAGCGGGCATGGTTCCGTCCTGGTGGGGTGCTGAGGGAGTGCCTCAGTTCAGCACCGGCCACCGGATGCGGTCTGGCAGGTACGCGACGCCATGGTCCGGCGCAGGGCCAGGAAATCGCCCGGCGGGTGCGTACCGTCCGCTGCTAGCATCGCGGCATGATCGCATCCGCGTACGCAGCCGCCATGATGCCCCGCCAACGGGGCTGCTGACACCGGACGCGCGCGATTCCGAGGCCCCGAGGACGGGGCCTCGTCGCACGGTGAGCGGCTTCGGAGCCCCGCCTCCCCACTGGAGAGGTTCCGATGACCACACCCACAACACCCCCTGTCACGTACGTCACCACGACGATCCCGTACGTCAACTCCCGCCCCCACCTGGGCTTCGCGCTCGAACTCGTCCAGGCGGACGTCCTCGCGCGGCACCGCAGGCACCGCGGCGACGAGGTCCGCTTCCTCAGCGGCACGGACGACAACTCCCTGAAGAACGTCCTGGCCGCCGAGGCCGAGAACGTGCCCGTGCAGGACCTGGTGGACCGCAACGCGGAGGCGTTCGCCGCGCTGCGGGCGCCGCTCGCGCTGTCCTTCGACGACTTCATCCGCACCAGCCGCGACCCACGCCACCGCGCGGGCGTGGAACGCCTGTGGCGGCAGTGCGCCGCCTCCGGCGACCTGTACCGCAAGCACTACGAAGGCCTGTACTGCGTCGGCTGCGAGCAGTTCTACACGCCCGCCGAACTCACCGAAGGGCGCTGCGCCGAGCACGGCACGGAGCCGCAGCTCGTCGCGGAGGAGAACTGGTTCTTCCGCCTCTCCCGGTACGGGGACCAGCTGCGCGAGCTGATCACGTCCGAGCGCCTGCGCATCGAACCGGCCGTGCGCCGCAACGAGGTCCTCGCGCTCATCGACAGCGGTCTGCACGACTTCTCCGTGTCCCGCTCGCAGGCCCGCGCCCGTGGCTGGGGCATCCCCGTCCCCGACGACCCCGGGCAGGTCGTGTACGTGTGGTGGGACGCGCTCGGCAACTACGTCACCAGCCTCGGCTACGGCACCGGCGACCCGGCGTACGACCGCTGGTGGCGGGGTGCCGCCCGCCGCTCCCACCTCCTCGGCAAGGGTGTCGTCCGCTTCCACGCCGTGTACTGGCCGGCCATGCTCCTGTCGGCGGGGCTGCCGCTGCCCACGGACATCCTGGTGCACGACTATCTGACCGTCGACGGCCGCAAGATCAGCAAGTCGACCGGCACCACCGTCGACCCGGCCGAACTCGTCGATGAGTTCGGCACGGACGCGGTCCGCTGGTGGCTGCTGCGGGACGTGCCACGGGTCGGCGACGCGGACTTCACCCGGGACCGCCTGGTCGCGCGCGCGAACGCCGACTTCTCCGGCGGCATCGGCAACCTGGTCAACCGGGTCGTGACCATGGTGCAGCGCTTCCGTGGCGGGCACGTGCCGGTACGGGCCGCGGCCGCCGGGGACACGGAGTCGCTCGTGGCGGTGTGCCGTGGCGTGCAGGAGCACGTCGACGAGGCGCTGGCCGACTTCGACTTCCGCCGGGCGACGGCGGCCGTGTGGCGGATCGTGGAGGAGGCCAACCGCTGCGTGGACAGCACGCGCCCGTGGGACCTGGCCAAGGCCGAGCGCTCCGGGGACGTGCGGGCGGGTGAGCGGCTCGACGCGGTGCTCGCGGCGCTGGTCGACGCCTGTCGGGCACTGGCGGATCAACTCGGGCCGTTCGTACCAGAGTCGGCGGCCCGGGTCGCCGCGCAGTGCGCCGAGTCCGACGGACGGCTTCCGGCGGCGCGGCCGCTGTTCGCCCGGATCGGCGAGGAGGGGGACGACCGGCGGTGAGACGCGAGGAGGCGGGCGGGCACGCGTGGGACCAGCCCGCCTCCGCCGCGCAGGACGCGAGGCCATGGCCGCATAGGTGGGGTTTTCGTCATTGCAGCCATCCGCCGCCCGGCTGAAGAATCCAGATCATGACGACTCATCAGAACGACCTGGACGGAGCGTCGACGGCGGCCGGCGCGCTCGACGCCTACGACGGACTCCCCTTCCCCGACAGCGAGGTGGCGCTCGCCGCGCTGCGCTTCGCGCGGTCCACCGAGCACCCGGCGGTGTTCCACCACAGCCTCCGCGCGTATCTCTACGGACGTCTGATCGGGGAGCGGGACGGACTGCTCCCCGATCGCGACTACGACGACGAACTGCTGTACCTGGGCTGCGTCCTGCACGACATCGGCCTCACCGCGGAAGGCGACCGCGAGCAGCGCTTCGAGGTCGACGGCGCCGACCTGGCCGCCGAATTCCTCACCGCCCGAGGGCAGTCGGCCGAGCGGGTCGAGGTCGTGTGGGATGCCATCGCCCTGCACACCAGTGAAGGCATCGCCTCCCGCAAGCGCCCGGAGATCGCGCTGATGAGCGCCGGGACCCGCCTGGACATCGCGGGCAGCCCCGCGGACCTGCCGCCGGGCTACGCCGACCGCGTCCACGCGGTCCTGCCCCGCCTGCACGCCGCGGCCGTGCTCCGCGACGCGATCGTCGACCAGGCCCGCGACAAGCCCGCCAAGGCCCCGCTGTTCAGCCTGCCCGGCGAGCTGTTGCGGCAGCGGACGGGGGCGACCCCGCCGACGTGGGAGCAGCTCACGCCCGGCTGGCACGACTACGACGGGTACGAGGGGAGCTAGGGGTGTGCCGTGAGTCTGCGTACCCCGCCGCCTAGAACCGTCGCAGGAGAGGCCGAGTACGCCACCTCGTAGGTCCTCCGGCCTCTAGAGTCGGCGCCGGAGGACCGGAGGGCCGGTCCGGCGAGCGAGGTGCGGGACGAGATGTGGCCACGGGTCGACGGAATGCGCTCCCTGGAGCTCGGCACCCCCGGTGAGATGCGGGAGGAGCTCAACTCCCTGGTCCTGACCGGGGCGAAGACGGCCACCACCGGCCTCTTGGCGGACTATGTCAAGGAGACGGAGGGGCTGGAGTACGCCGGGGAGCGCCTCGCCGTCCTGGACGACGCGGGCCGGTCCGTCGCCACGGTCGAGGTCACGGGCGTGCGGGTGACGTCCTTCGCCGAGGTGACCTGGGAGCACGCCGACGCCGAGGGGGAGGGCTTCACGTCCCTGGAGGACTGGCGGGTGGGGCACCGCCGCTACTGGGGCGGTCTGGGCACTCCGGTGGACGACCACACCACCGTGGTCTGTCTGTCCTTCCGCCTGATCGCCGCGCCCTGAGGGCCCCTGCCGAAGTCGCACGGCCGAATCCCGGCCTACCACGGCGCCCCCCGACGGTGCAGGGTGGTCCCCGGCAGCCGCCACCACCAGTTGGCCGCACTTTGGTCACACCTACATCACATCATGCCGCCGTCCGCCGCCGCGCCCTGCAGTGGCGGCAGACGGCCCCCGTAGCCCCAGGGGCCACCCCCAT
>NZ_JBHYJH010000072.1:0-28778 GCF_042740445.1 Streptomyces sp. NPDC059003
CACCGCACCAGACGCCGCGGGCTGATCCGGCCTGATCCAAAAGACACGCCCTAGCCGAGGACGAGCAGGGTGGCGAGGCCGGGGCCGAAGGCGCCGCCGAGCTGGTAGCTGAGGGCGAACAGGCCGATCGCGGTGGGGCGCTGGGCGTCGGTGGTGGCGGAGGCCGCGTGCACCGAGAGCGTCGCGTTGGCGCCGGTCGCCGTGAACGCCGCCGCACCGGCCGCGATCAGGAGCAGCGGGCCCGAGGTCGCGAGGGCCGCGGTGACGGCCGCCGCCGCGCCCACCGAGATCAGGACGGTGCGGACCGCCGTGCGGCCGATGCGGGCCGAGGCCGCGGCGAGCAGCCAGGACGCGGCGGACGCGACGAGCAGGGTCACCATCTGGCCGGTGCCGATCGCGCCCTTCGACCAGCCCGCGCGGTCCTGCAGGAGGCGCGGCACGGTGAACAGGAGCGTGAAGTACGAGGTGGCGAGGGTGCTGCCGAGCACCGCGGAGATCACGAAGAGCGGGGAGCGCAGCAGCCGGGCCGGTACGAAGCCCTCGGGGCGGCGGCGGATGTGCAGGGCGAGGAGCAGCGCGGAGACCAGGGCGGCGGCGAGGGCCGGGAGCGGCGTGGTGGGCAGCAGGATCAGGGACGTGGCGAGGGCGATGAGCAGTCCGGCGCCGCGGGCGTCGAAGCGGCCCTGGGCGGGCGGCGCCTGCTTCGCGTACCGGGCGACCGCCGGGACCGCGAGGACCGCCAGGGACGACACCGCGAGGGCGAGCCGCCAGGACACCGCGTCGGTGAGCGTCGCACCGAGCAGCGGGCCCGCGGCCCCGAGGACGCCGAAGCCGGAGCTGATCACGCCCATGCGGCGGGCGTTGCCCGCGAGGCTCATGGCGATGGCGACCAGGCCCGCGCCGCCGAGCGACTGCGCCGCGCGGCCGACGAGCGCCACCGGCAGCCAGGGGGCGAGGGCGACGAGCGCGGTGCCGCCGACGACGAGGCCCGAGCTCAGCCGCAGCACCGGGCGCAGGCCGCGCCGCCGCAGCAGTCCGGCGAGCAGCGGGGTGCCCGCAGCCATGGCCCAGGCGAACGCGGTGACCAGCCAGGTCGCGGTGGCCGTCGCGACACCGAGGGAGCGCGCCATGTCCGGCAGGATCAGGACGGGGGCGTTGGCGCCGGCGGCCACGGGGGTGGCGAGCAGTGCCAGCCAGAGGATGGGCACCTGGCCGGAACGGGTGCGGGTGGCCTTGGCGGCGGCGGTGGTGACGGCCGTGGCGCGTGGTGCGGCGGTGGGCGCGGTGGTGGTGGACATGGAACCCCCTGAAGCAAGTGGTGTGCGGCAGCCGGTGGCAGTGGTGGCCGCCGTGCTCCTGTGCGTTGTCTTCGCCTTCGTCTTCTCAAGACTGAAAGTCTCAACGCTAAGATAAAAGCATGAGGGTTCGCTCAACGTCAAGTGTCTTAACATTGAGAAGATGCTCGTTGAGAATGCGAGCATCGGCAGGAACCGACCGGAGTCGGACCAGGGCCGGGCCAGAGCCGGGCCAGGGTCGGAGTCAGAAGGAGAGTGACCGGCATGAGCGACGCCGTGGACGCGATCGTCGAGCAGTGGGAGAAGGAGCGGCCCGAGCTGATCGACGCCTTGTGGCCGGTGCATCTGATCGCCAGGGTGCAGCGCATGAACCGGGTCCTGGACCGCGAGCTGAAGGCGTTCTTCGTCGAGCACGGCGTGGAGAACGGGGAGTTCGACGTCCTGACGACGCTGCGCCGCTCCGGTCCGCCGTACGCCCTGACGGCGGGCGCCTTCCTCAAGGCGGCCATGGTGACCTCCGGCGCGATCACCAACCGGATCGACCGCATGGAGGCCAAGGGCCTGGTCGAGCGGGTCAGGGACGGCGCCGACCGGCGCACCGTCAAGATCCGCCTCACCGACCACGGCAAGGAGCTCACGGACACGCTGATGGCCGAGCACGTGCGCAACTACGCCCGCCTGCTCGACGGGCTCGACCCCGAGGACGTCGCGAGCGCCGCGGGGCTCCTGCGGACCTTCCTGGAGCGGCACGGGGACACGTCGATCACGTAGCCGGGCGGGGGCGGGCTCGTCGGCGGCCCCTGGAGTTCGGCGGGCGGGGCCGAGGGGCGGGCGTGATGCCGGGCCATGGCAAGTGCATGGCAATTCCGTTACGTCCGAACCCGGCCCTTGTGGGATTCCTATGGATCGGTCAATCTTTCGTCGGCGACGGAGAGTTGAACATTGATCAACTCGGCGTAGGCATGGAGCCATTGCCTTGTCATGCCCCTGCCCATGGCTGGTCGTCTCCGCCGCAGCCCCCACCAGCGCACCACCGATTGAGGAGGACCCCTCGGATGGCAGCGATGCGTCACACCCGCCGAAGACTGGCCGGCACGGGCACCCTCGCCCTGACCGCCGCCACGGCCGTCGCCCTCGGAGTCGTATCCGCCCTGCCCGCGAGCGCGCAGCCGCACGCCAAGGAAGGCCGGATCCAGTACGCGGGCGCGCCCGGCGCGGTCGCGAACAGCTACATCGTCACGCTGGACAAGGACGCCGCGAAGGCGGACTCGGCCAAGGGCCGGGCCCTCGCCAAGGAGTACGGCGCCGACATCGAGCGGACGTACAAGAAGGTGCTCAACGGCTACGAGGTGCAGGCCTCCGAGGCCGAGGCGAAGAAGTTCGCCGCGGACCCGGCGGTCACGTCCGTCGTGCAGAACCGCACGTACACCGTCGCCACCACCCAGCCCAACCCGCCGTCCTGGGGCCTGGACCGCATCGACCAGCGCAACCTCCCCCTCGACCAGAAGTACACGTACCCGGACAAGGCCGGCGAGGGCGCCACCGTCTACATCATCGACACCGGCGTCCGCAAGACGCACCAGGACTTCGGCGGCCGCGCCGTCGACGGCTACGACGCCATCGACAACGACAACACCGCGCAGGACGGCCACGGCCACGGCACGCACGTCGCGGGCACCGTCGGCGGCATCGCGCACGGCGTCGCCAAGAAGGCCAGGATCGTCGGCGTGCGCGTGCTCAACAACCAGGGCTCCGGCACCACCGCCCAGGTCGTCGCGGGCATCGACTGGGTGACGCGCAACGCCACCAAGCCCGCCGTCGCCAACATGAGCCTCGGCGGCCCGGCCGACAGCGCGCTCGACACGGCCGTCCGCAACTCCATCGCGGCGGGCATCACCTACGCCGTCGCCGCGGGCAACGAGACCACCAATGCCTCGACGCGCTCGCCCGCGCGCGTCACCGAGGCCATCACCGTCGGCGCCACCACCAACACCGACGCCAAGGCCAGCTACTCCAACTACGGAACGGTCCTCGACCTGTTCGCCCCGGGCTCGGGCATCACGTCGACGTGGAACACCAACGACACGGCGACCAACACCATCTCCGGCACGTCGATGGCCTCGCCGCACGTCGCGGGCGCCGCGGCCCTGTACGTCGCCGAGAACCCGTCAGCCACCCCGGCCCAGGTCTCCCAGGCCCTGGTGGACGCGGCGACCCCGAACGTCGTCGGCAGCCCCGGCACCGGCTCGCCCAACCGCCTGCTGTACGTGGGTGGCGGCGGCACCAACCCGCCGGGACCGAAGTTCGAGAACGGCACGGACTTCGCGATCACCGACAACTCCACCGTCGAGTCGCCGATCGACGTCACCGGCGTCCCGGGCAACGCCCCGGCGACGCTCGGCGTGCCGGTCGCCATCAAGCACACGTACATCGGCGACCTGAAGGTCGAACTCCTCGCCCCCGACGGCACCGCGTACGTCCTCAAGGACTTCGGGGTCGGCGGCAGTTCGGACGACATCAACACCTCGTACTCGGTGAACGCGTCGTCCGAGACGGCCAACGGCACCTGGAAGCTGCGGGTCTCCGACAACGCCGCGCAGGACATCGGGACCCTGGACTCCTGGGGGCTGCAGTTCTGAGTGAGGCGTAACTCCTTCCGCGTACGCGCATGACTGCGTCCGCGGACGTGCATGACCCCGTCCTCGCGGCGTGGCAGCGGGCCCCGGCCCGGCCCGCCGCGAGGACGAGGCGTGCAGAGGGAGGTGAGGCACGGGACGGGACGGGGTGCGGCGTGCCGCCGAGTCAGTGACCTTAAGTCAATTTTGTCCGCTTCTGTGATAGTTCTTCGGTGTGACGTCCGTCTTGACGCCGAGTTCCGCGCCCGCACCGGGACCAGTGACGCCGGACAACCCGCCCAGGGAGCGGGGGCACGCCCCCGCCGACGGCCCCGTCGTGCGGCCCGTCCGCCGCCGCGCCGCCCACGCCACCCGTGCCCTGCTGATCTCCCTCAGCCTCCTGAACGCCGCGCTCACCGTCCTCGTCGTCGCACCCCTGCCGCGCATCCCGTCGCTCGTCGTCGTCGCCGTCGCGGTCACCTCCTGGAGCCTGGTCCTCGTGCCGCCCGCGCTCGCCGGACTCGGCGCCGCCGCCCTCGCCGCACGGCGCCACCCCTGGTGGGCACCCGTCGCGGCGCTCACCGCGTTCGGCGCGCTGGTGTGCGGGACGATGCCGTACGCGGCGGCGTACCGGACGGCGGCCCGGTACGGGCAACCGCTGGGCGTCGGCGCGTACTTGGACGGCGGCGTCAACTACGCCAAGGTGCCCTTCCGGGGGCGCGGCCTCACGTACGCGCGCGTGGGCGGCGAGCGACTGCGGCTCGACCTGTGGGCGCTCCCCAAGCGGCCCGCGGTGCGCCGCCCCGCCGTGATCTGGGTGCACGGCGGCGGCTGGACCAAGGGGCACCGCAGCCAGTCGCCCCGCTGGAACCGGTGGTTCAACGCGCGCGGGTGGTCGGTCTTCGACATCGACTACCGCCTCGCGCCGCGCCACACCCAGCTCGACCAGATCGGTGACGTGCGGTGCGCGGTGGGCTGGGTGCGGCGGCACGCGCGCGTGTACGGCGTCGACCCCGACCGCCTTGTCCTCGCGGGCAGTTCGGCGGGCGGCAACCTCGCTCTCGCCGCCGCGTTCACGCAGGTGCGGGGCGCCGCCCACGGCGGGGGTACGCAGCGTGAGCGGCGCACGGGGCCCGCGTGTGCGGTGCGTGACAGTTCGGTGGCCGGGGTGGTGTCCCTGTACGGGCCGACCGACATGCGGCACCTGATCGAGCGGACCGTGCTGCGCGGCGACTCGGCGATGCCGCGCCTGATGGGTGGTTCGGCGGCCACGGCGCCCGAGCGCTACCGCCTCGGCTCGCCCGCGCGGCTCGTCCACCGCGGCGTGCCGCCCACGCTGCTGCTGCACGGCAGCGCCGACCGGGCGGTGCCGGTGGCGCAGGCCCGCGACCTCGCGCGGCGCCTGGCCGCCGTCGGGGCCGACGCGACGTACGTGGAACTGCCCTGGGCCGACCACTGCTTCGACGTCAACTGGGGCGGCTGGGGGAGTCAGCTCGCGCGGGCGGCCATCGACGGCTTCCTCGACCGCTTCACCGATCGGTCGCCTGTGCGTCAACTCCCCGGGGAAAGGGCTTAGTTGATCGCTATAACGCTTGCAAGGGCGGACGTAAAGCCCCGCGGGCCAGGAAATCATCACTTCGGGTGATTCCTTGGCCTAGGGTTGCGGCCAACAACCGACGGTTGCCACGCTGTTGCTGTCTGTCAACCTGATGGGAGTGGCCAGTGACTTTCGGTGAGCAGCCGGCGTATCTGCGCGTCGCGGGTGATCTCCGCAAGAAGATCACCGATGGTTCGCTGCCTCCGCACACCCGTCTCCCCTCGCAGGCCAGAATCCGCGAGGAGTACGGCGTATCGGACACGGTCGCTCTCGAAGCCCGCAAGGTCCTGATGGCCGAAGGCCTCGTCGAGGGCCGCTCCGGCTCCGGCACGTACGTGCGCGAGCGCCCCGTCCCGCGCCGCATCGCGCGCACGGGATTCCGCGGCCCCGGCGCCTCCTCGCCCTTTCGTCAGGAGCAGGCCGCCGACGGCACCCGCGGCACCTGGGAGTCCCGCAGCGAGCAGGCGGACGCGAGCAGCGCGGTCGCCGAGCGGCTCGGCATCCGCCCGGGCGACCGCGTGATGTGCACGAAGTACGTCTTCCGGGACGCGGGCGAGGCGATGATGCTCTCCACCTCCTGGGAGCCGCTCGCCGTCACCGGCCGCACCCCCGTGATGCTCCCCGAGGAGGGCCCCCTCGGCGGCTGCGGCGTCGTGGACCGCATGGCCGCCATCGACGTGGTCGTGGACAACGTGGCGGAGGAGGTCGGCGCCCGCCCCGGCCTCGCCGAGGAGCTCCTCGCCCTCGGCGGCGTCCCCGGCCACGTGGTCCTCGTCATCCAGCGCACGTACTACGCCTCGGGGCGCCCCGTGGAGACGGCCGACATCGTCGTCCCCGCCGACCGGTACAGAGTCGCCTACCACCTGCCCGTCCGCTGACCCCGCACCGCGAGCGGCGTGATCGCGAGTTAACGCCCGCCCGGCTTCCGTAACACCCGGGCAATGCCGCACCGCACCGCGCCGTCACGCGCGGCTCCTAGCTTCCCCCTGCGTACCCGCAGCCCGGTCGGTCGGAAGACAGGAGCCCTCATGACGGAGACGGACACGGGGATGGCCGCGCGCTCCACCGCGGCCACCGTGGCCACCGATGCCACCGCGACCACCCCGGTCACGGCGGACGGTGCGCCGCCCCGCCGCAGTTACGCCAAGCTCGCCGCCGACGAGAGCCGCGAGGACTACTCGCTGCGCTACGCCCCGCACTCCTTCCGCCGCTGGTCGCCCACCGTGGTCGCGTCCACCGCGCTCGGCGGCATCGCCTACCTCGCCGACTTCGCGATCGGCGCGTCCATCGTCTTCACGTACGGCTTCACCAGCGGACTCGCCTCGATCCTGACCGCCGCCGTGATCATCTTCGGCACCGGCATCCCCATCGCGCGGGCCTGCGCGCGGTACGGCCTGGACATGGACCTGATCACGCGCGGCGCGGGCTTCGGCTACTTCGGCTCGACCCTCACCTCGCTCATCTACGCCTCCTTCACCTTCATCTTCTTCGCCCTCGAAGGCTCGATCATGGCGCAGGCCATGCACCAGGCCGTCGGACTCCCCGTGGAGATCGGCTACTTGGTGACGACCTTGATCGTCATCCCGATCGTCTTCCGCGGCATGGGTGCGCTCGCGAAGGTCCAGGCGTGGACGCAGCCGATCTGGCTGATCGGGCTTGTCCTGCCCTTCCTCGTCCTCGCCTTCGAAGCCCCGGACGCCTGGGGCGCCTTCGGCTCCTTCGAGGGGACCGAGGGCGCGGGGTCCGGCTTCTCCTGGATCGGCTTCGGGCTCGGTACGGGCGTCGCGCTCTCCCTCATCGCCCAGATCGGCGAACAGGCCGACTATCTGCGCTTCATGCCCGCAAGGACCGAGGAGAACCGGCGGCGCTGGAATCTGGCCGTTCTCGCGGCCGGGCCCGGCTGGGTGATCATCGGCGCCGCCAAGCAACTGGGTGGCGCGTTCCTGGCCTTCGTCGCCCTCGAAGCCGTCGGCAAGACGCACGCCCTGGAGCCCGTCGCCCCGCAGATCGAGGCGCTGCGCCCCTGGCTCCGCTCCTTCGCGCTGCCCGCCGCGGCCGTCTTCGTGATCGTCTCCCAGATCAAGATCAATGTGACCAACGCGTACAGCGGCTCGCTGTCCTGGTCGAACTTCTTCTCCCGCGTCACCCACCGCCACCCGGGCCGGGTCTGGTACATCTTCCTCAACCTCGCCATCGCGCTGACGCTGATGGAGATGAACATGTTCGCGGCCCTCAACAAGCTGCTCGGCTTCTACGCGAACGTGGGCATCGCGTGGATCGTGGCGGTGGCGGCGGACCTCGTCATCAACAAGCGGGTGGGGCTGAGCCCGCCGTACATCGAGTTCAAGCGGGCGTATCTGTACGCGGTGAACCCGGCGGGATTCGGCGCGATGGTGCTGGCCTCGACAGTGTCGATCCTGGCGTTCTTCGGCCTGTTCGGCCGGTACGCGGAGGCGTTCTCGACCTTCATCGCGGCCGGACTCGCCCTGGTGCTCTGCCCGTTGATCGCGTGGGCGACGCGGGGGCGGTACTACCTGGCGCGGCCGAATCCGGTGAACGGGCCGCACGTCGAGGTCGCCGACGTCACGGCCACCCACACCTGCGCGGTGTGCGAGACCGCGTACGAACTCCCCGACATCGCCGACTGTCCCGCCCACTCCGGGCCCATCTGCTCGCTGTGCTGCTCGCTCGACGCGCACTGCGGAGACGTCTGCCGCAGGTCGCCCTCGGTGGCACCCGTGCTGCTGCCGGTGCCGACCGTGCCGGGGGCGCTCGCGTCCGGGGCGCCGGGGTCAACAGGGCGTAAAGGGGGCTGAGTTCGGGCTTGTCACGGCCGGTGCCCGGCTGTCGAAGGGGGCGCACCCATCGGGGTGCGCCCCCTTCGCGCTGGCCGATTGCGTATCTCTTTGTGCAAAGTCGTATCCGCTGTGTAAAGGTCGGGCGTAAGCTCGGGCATATGCGGATTGCGGTTTCCTTACTGATCGAGGCGTGGGGTGCGCCGGGGGCGGGGAGCGGAGGGACGGCATGAACGACGGGACGGTCATTCTTCCCTGGCTCGTGATACGGCAGGACGACAACGGCAACCGCTACCGTGTCGGAAGGTACGCGACCAAGGCCGAGGCCCAGAAGATCGCCGACAGCCTCGACGACCGCGGTCATCAGCAGCTCTACTGGGTCGAGAGGCTGAAGCAGAACGGCGGTCGGTGAACGCCGTAAGCTCCGGCGCATGACTGAGCGGATCGTGGTGGTCGCCGCCGCCCTGTACGACGACCGGGGCCGGCTCCTCGCCGCGCGCCGCAGCGCGCCTTTGGAGCTCGCGGGGCGCTGGGAGCTGCCCGGCGGCAAGGTCGAGCCCGGCGAGCGGGACGAGGATGCGCTGGTCCGGGAGCTGAAGGAGGAGCTCGGCGTCGACGCCGAGCCGGTTGCGCGGGTGCCGGGGGAGTTTCCGCTCGGGCGCGGGTACGTGATGCGGGTGTGGCGGGTCCGGCTTGTCGCGGGGGAGGTGCGGGCTCTTCAGGATCACGATGCGGTGCGGTGGCTGGAGCCTGATGAGGTGTGGGGGGTGGATTGGCTGGCGGGGGATGTGCCGGCGGTCCGTGCGCTCGCCGTCTAGCGGGTTCCTTTCCCGCCCGCCCGCCCGTTTCCAGTTGTCCTCGGGGTGAACGCCCCTGGCGGGGGCCGCGCGCCGTCGGCGACTGCGGGTCTTCGCGGTCATCGCCGGGCTGACTGTCCGTCCGGTGTGCCGCGACGTTCGCCCCCGCGGGTGGGCGGGTAGCTTCCGCGTCGCATCCGCCCCGGGGCTGGGGGAAGCGAATGGGGTGGGCGGGCGGGGTGGATCCCGCCGCGGAGCGGCGGGGCGGGGGCGTGTCCGACCTGGAGCGGGCGGTGGGCGGTGCGCCGCGGTCGTGGGCGGGTGCGGGCCGGTGGGGGGTTTCCGCCGCTACCGCGGCGGTTTGTTTCCCACCCGCCCGCCCGTTTCTGCCCTGCCAGGGGGTGGGCGCTCCTCGTGGGGGCTGGGTGCCGTCGGCGGGTGCGGCCGGGGCGGTTGGTGGTGGGCGGGGCGTGACGGATGGTTGGGGGCGGCCGCGCCAGAGGACGCGCGCGCCTCGTACGCCGTTCGTGCCACAGTGCCACCTCGGACGCGGTAATTCCCCCGGGATATCGGGTATGTGCCCATTAACCCCATGAAACCGGACACTGGTCCGCCTCCGGGCTTGGAAGTGATCGGCGTGATCGACACCGAAGGCGACTGCGCCGAGTGGGACTTTCCCGCGGACCCGGGAGCCGTACGCACGGCCCGGGCCGTCGTCCGCAGACAACTCGGCGACTGGGACCTCGCCCCCCTCGGCGATGTCGCCGTGCTGCTGGTCAGCGAGCTGGTGACCAACTCGCTGCGCTATGCGTCGGGCCCCATCGTCGTACGCCTCGTACGCCCCACGGGCCCCCTCGGCACCCTGCTCGTCGAGGTCTCCGACCCCGTGCCCGACCCGCCGCGGGAGCGCACCGCAGCCCCCGACGACGAGGGCGGCCGCGGCATCCAGCTCGTCGCCAGGTCGTCGCGGCGCTGGGGCACGCGTCCGGGGCGGACGGGGACGCAGGGGAAGACGGTGTGGTTCGAGCTGGCGCTGCCCGGTTAGAAGACAGGGAGCGTCGGTACGTACAAGTGCACGGACCAGGCGCAAGGCGGTCACGGGCCAAAAAGGGTTGAGTCCGTGCTGTGATCGTGAACGGCGTGTGGCGCGGCCCCGTAGTGCTGGATACTGCGGGCAGCCACATCCGGTGACCGGTGCCGGATGCGGTGAGCTGGAGGGGACGGTTCGCGTGAGCGAGATACCAGCGAAGGCGACGGGTTCGACGCGGCCGACGGCACGGGCGGGGCATCCGGCTCCGCCGGAGCAGGCCGGAACCACGGAGCCCGCGGCGGGCGGCGGCACAGTGCGTGTCACCGCAGGTGGCGGCGTGGACCACGGCCCCGGGGACGCCGCAGGCGAGGACGCGTCCGCTCCCGCGGACGGCCGCGCCCACGGCGGCGCCGGCCACGGCGGCGCGGACGACGGTGACGGCGGTGACGGCGGTGCGGGCGACGGCCCGGGCGGCCCGGGCGAGGGAGCCGGAGAGGACGCGGTGCGCGGCGCGCGTACGAGTGACAGCGGTGGCGTAGAAGCTGACGCGACCGGAACGGTAGGCGCCGGTGGGGCGCGTGGCGTAGCCGGTGCCCGTGACGACGTCGACGCGCGTCACCGCGGCGCGGGCGGGGCGCCCCCGCGCGTCGACGACCGGGGCCCCACACAGGACGACATCGTCTGGCAGAGCAGCCCGCCGGGGTCCCTCTACGACTACATCAAGGTGGCGTCGTTCTCGATCGGGCCCGACGGGCTCGTCGACCAGTGGAGCGGCCGCGCCGAGCGGCTGTTCGGCGTGAGCGCGCGGGACGCCGTCGGCAAGGACCCGATCGACGCGTTCGTCCCCGCCGAGCTGCGTCCGCGCGGCCGCCGCAAGATGGCCGAGATCCTCGACGGACGGGAGTGGACCGGCTCGGTCCCCTTCCGGATGCCCGCGACCGGCGGCGGACTCAGGGACGGCTACGGCGACCTGCAGGAGGGCGGCGCCGGGATCCGCGAGGGCGTCGCCGAGGTCTACGTCATGCCCGCCACCACGGCGGACGGCGACCGCTCCGCCGTGTGCATCGTCGTCGACGTACGCGCCCTGCGGCAGATCGAGACGGACCTCGCCGCCTCACAGGCCATTTTCGGTCAATCTCCGTTCGGTTTCCTGCTGTTCGGCACCGACCTCAAGGTGCAGCGCGCCAACCGCCGCTTCGCGGCCGTCTTCGGCGGCGCCGTCGACGACCACCGCGGCCGCACCGTGCACGACTATCTGCCGCAGGGCGAGGCCGACCGCATGCAGGCCGCCCTGCGCCGGGTCCTCGAGACCGGCGAGGCCGTCACCGACATGCAGATCGTCGGGCCCGTCCCCGGCGGCGGCGAGCGCCGCCACTGGTCGATCAACCTCTACCGCGTGCACAGCGGTTCGGGCCGCCCCATCGGCATCGCCGGCCTCGGCAACGACGTCACCAGCCGGCACGCCGCCGCCCGCGAGGCCGCCCACGCCCGCCGCAACCTCGCCCTCCTGAACGAGGCCGGCGCCCGCATCGGCAACTCCCTCGACCTGGAGACCACCGCCCGCGAACTGCTCAACGTCACCGTCCCCGGCTTCTGCGACCTCGCCTCCGTCGACCTCTACCAGGGCCTGCTCGACGGCGACGAGACCGTGCACGTCCGGCAGAGCCTCGCCGACGGCAGCGCCGAGCTGCGCCGCGTCGCCTTCGCGAGCGCCGTCTCCGACGCGCCGTTCCCCGACGGCACCGGACCCGTCGACGTCGGCTCCGTGCACCGCTTCGCCTTCAACTCGCCCTGCGCGGACGCCCTGCGCACCGCCCGGCCCCGCCTGATCGCCGCCGACGACGGCAGCGGGCCCGCCCGGCGCCTCACCAGCGGGCTCATCCAGTCGACGCTCGCCGTGCCGATGGTCGCGCACGACACCGTCGTGGGCCTCGCCCAGTTCTCCCGCACCAAGGGCAGCGAACCCTTCGGCGAGCGCGACCGCGCCCTCGCCGTGGAACTCGCCGCGCGCGCCGCCGTCTGCATCGACAACGCCCGCCTCTACCGCCGCGAGCACGAGCGCGCCCTGATACTGCAACGGTCCCTGCTCCCGCCCGGCGACCCCGAGGCGGCCGGGCTCGACATCGCCTGCCGCTATCTGCCGGGCAACGCGGCCACCGAGGTCGGCGGCGACTGGTTCGACGTCATCGAGCTGCCGGGACACCGCACCGCCCTCGTCGTCGGCGACGTCATGGGCCGCGGCCTGCGCGCCGCCGTCGCCATGGGCGAACTGCGCTCCGCCGTCCGCACCCTCGCGCTGCTCGACCTGGAGCCCGCCGAGGTGCTCTCCGCGCTCGACGAGATCGCCCGCGGCCTCGGCAACCCCGCGGGCCCGCGCGGCGCCGCCCGCGCCACGCGCGCATCGGCCCGCAGCACCGCGCCCGACGACCTCGCCGAGGTGTACCTGGCGACCTGCGTGTACGCCGTGTACGACGCCGTCACCCGCCGCGTCACCTTCGCCAACGCGGGCCATCTGCCGCCCGTCCTCGTCGAACCCGGCGAACCCGCGCTCATGCTCGACGTGCCCCCCGGCATGCCGCTCGGCGTCGGCGGCGAGCCCTTCGAGGAGGTCGACGTGGACCTGCCGGAGGGCGCCCTGCTCGCCCTCTATACGGACGGCCTCGTCGAATCCCGCGACCACCCCCTGGACGAGGGCCTGAACGCGTTCGTCCGGGCGCTGAACGACCCCGGCGAGGCCCTCGAGGACGTCTGCGACCACGTCCTCAACACCCTCGACACCCACCACGGCGAGGACGACATCGCGCTGCTCCTGGCCCGCGTGCAGGGCCTGCCCGCCGAGGCCGTCGGCGACTGGACGCTGCCGCGCGAGCCCCAGTCGGTGGGCCGCGCCCGCGAGCTGGCCTGCGCCCGGCTGCGCGAGTGGGACCTCGACGCGCTCGTCGACACCGCCGAACTCCTCGTCAGCGAACTCGTCACCAACGCCCTGCGCTACGGCGAGGGCGAGATCAGGCTCCGCCTCCTGCTCGACCGCACCCTGGTCTGCGAGGTCTGGGACACGGGCCTGGTCCAGCCGCGTCGCCGCCGCGCCCGGGACACCGACGAGGGCGGCCGCGGCCTGCAGCTCGTCGACCTCCTCAGCGAGTCCTGGGGCTCACGCCGCACCCCCCGCGGCAAGACCGTCTGGTTCGAACTGGCCCTGCCGGACGGCGACTCACCACCGATGGACGCGGCCGAGGCGCTGATGAGTCTGTTCTGACAGTTCCGCTGTTCTGACCGTTCCGGTTGTTCCGGTTGTTCCGGTTGCTCCGGCTGTTCCGCCGTTCTGGCTGTTCCGCCGTTCCGGCTGTTCTGGCGGCGGCGAGTCGACGGTGGATACGGGGCGGGCAGGCGGGGAACCCCGCCGCGCATCGGCGGGACCCCGGCCCCCCGGCAGACCAGCCGCGCTCACGTCGTCGCCTTGATCGCGGCAAGCCGCGCCTCCACCTCCGCCGCCTCCGCCAGGCTCTCGCCGTGCTCGAACTCCGCCACGAGCACCGGGCCGCCGGGCTCGTCCCCCCGCTCCACCACCTCCGCGAACCACCCCACCTCGTCCGTCGGCTCCAGCGAACCAACGCCCCGCGCCCCGCCCGGCAGGGCCCGCGCACGGGCCACCAACTGGTCCCGCCGCGACTGCAGTTCCGTCAGCTTGATCTTCACCGAGTCGAGGCCGTCCTTGAGGCGCCCGGCGACGCCGGTCTGCGCGGCGATCACCGACTCCAGGCCGCTCGCCGCCCGCTCGGACCGCAACTGCCGCCCCAGCGCCGCCTTGGCGAGCCGGTCGAACCGGTCCGCCTTCTCGTCCCTCCCCTCCCTCCGCAGCCCGTCGGCCCTCCTGCTGACGGCGCGTGCCTGGGCACCCCACGCCGCGGCCGTCTCCTGGTCCTCCCGGTGGTCCTGCTCAAGGAGCCGCAGGTCGGTGCGGGCCGCGGCGACGGCCTGCTCCGCTTCCAGGATCGTGCCGGTGCACTCCGCCACCAGCTGCTCCAGCGCCTTCCGCGGATCCGCCGCCCGGTCCAGGACGGCGTGCAGGTCCACTCCGGCGAGCCGGAACACGCGCCCGAGGATCGTCTGCCTGGTCATGCCTGTGCTCCTTGTCCGGGTCGCCCCAGTCGCACGAGCCGCTCACGCGTACGGGGCCCGCCGAACGCTGCGGGCCCACCACCCCCACCCCCACCCCCACCCCCACCCCCGCCCCCGCCCCCGCCCCCGCCCCCGACGAGAATCCCACCCACCACCGCACCGCCCACACCGCTCCCGGGGACGCCGCGCTCGTGCGGATTGCCGTACGCGCGGACGTCCCGCTCGGCCAGCGCCCGCGCCTCCCGGCCGAGCGCCCCGGCCCGCCGGGCGTCGCCGAGGGCGGCGGCGAGCCGTGTCCGGGCCGCCCCTCCGCGCCCGCGCCCCTCCGCGCCCTGCGCCCGCTCAAGGCACCGCTCCGCCTCCGCGAGCCGCGTGCGCGCCGCGCAGCCCACCGCGCCCCGATGCGTCGTGACGTGGTCGGCGGCAGCCGCGACGGCACCGCGCGCGGCCAACAGCGCCCGGTCACACAGCACACGGGCACGCTCATCCGCCCCGGCGAGCCCGCCCGCCTCGTCGGCGAAGCGCCGCTCATCCGCACCGTCGTCCCCGTGCACCCCCGCAAGCGCCTCGCCGAGCGCCGCGTCGGCCTCCACCACGCGCCGCAGCGCGTCGACCGGGTCGTACGCCCCCGCCGCCAGCTCCCGCCTTACGTCCGCCACGACGTGCTCCGCCCGGACCAGCCGCCCCCGCAGAC
The DNA here is from genome assembly GCF_042740445.1 of Streptomyces sp. NPDC059003. Classification (NCBI taxonomy): domain Bacteria; kingdom Bacillati; phylum Actinomycetota; class Actinomycetes; order Kitasatosporales; family Streptomycetaceae; genus Streptomyces; species Streptomyces sp. NPDC059003. Next base: position 14,943 of record NZ_JBHYJH010000072.1, read on the forward strand.
CGGCCGGAGCCGCACCCTCACCCCCGTCCGCCAACACCCCGCGCGCGGCGGCCACATCGGCGTCCGCCGCATCGAGCGCGTCCGGCACCTGCCGGTCGGCCTCGGCGAGTTCACCGGCAAGCCGGGTCACGGCGTCGACGAACGTGCCCGCCTGGTCGACGGCTCCCTCGGCCGCCCGCAGATGGACGGCGGCCCGGTCGTGGTCGAGGGCGTCGACGGCCTGGCGGGCCTGGTTCAGCCGGGTCGTGGCGAACACGAGCCGGTCCTTGGCCTGCTCGACGTTGCCGAGGACCACGTCGGACGCAGCGTGCGCGTACCGGGAACGCAGCTCCTTGAGCAGCCCGTCCGCCTCCATGGTGCGGGCGTTGACCTGCCGGAACAGCGTCTCCGCGTGCTCCACGGCACCCGGCGCGTTCCGTTCGAGGGAGCGCAGCTCGTCGAAGGCCGGGGCCTCCGCGTCCAGGCGCCGCCCCGCCTCCGCGCAGCGCGCAACGATCTCGTCGAGCAGGCGCCGCCGCGCCGCGTCGTCGTCCCGGTGGTCATCGTCCCCCCGATCGTCGTCGTCCAGCTGCTGCCGCAGCCGGAAGGCCGTCGTCAGCTCCTCCCGCGCGTACGCCACGGCGTCCCCGCTCGACCGCACCGCGTCCGCGCCGAGCTGGGCGGTGGCGAACCTCAGCTCCTCGGCGCTGGTGCGCACGGCGTCATCGGTCCCGACCAGGAGCCGACGGGCCTCCGCGTCGAGCTCGGCCGGCGGAGGGTGCCCGTCGCCGCCGTGGCCCCCGCCGGGCGTCGTCCGTGTGGTGAAGCGTCGTCGGCGGCGCGTGTACGCGACCGAGGCGAAGGCCAGCGCGGCGCCCACGGCGACGACGGGCAGCACCAGGTCACCCGCCACCCCGTCATCCCCCTCCGGGCCGGCCGCGGTCGAGGTGACCGTCGGCCAGGGCCGCTCCCCGGGGACAGGGCCCGCGGCGTACGCCGTCGGCGCCGCTCCCGGGAGCCAGCACCCGAGAAGCAGCGCGGCGGCCACGGCCCGCGCGGACGTGCGGGACCGGGTGGACGAGGTCACACCTGGCAGCGTAGGGCGGACCTCCGGGCCTCGCGACCGGGGCCGGGGCCTGCCTCGTACGGTGTACGGGACGGTCGCCCGGCCTCAGTCGACCGCCTGTCCGCGCCTACCCCGCGAAGCGGGCCTCGGGGTAGCGGGGCGAGGGTCCGTCCAGGAGGTGGTCGTCCCGGTCGCGCAGCCAGCGGTCGAAGAACGAGACCACATAGGCCCGCTGGGCCTTGACCGCGCGCTTCGGGTCGACCGTGCCTATGCCGCCCTCGACGACGTCCCGGGGCAGCCCGGTCTGCGGCAGGATCGCCGCGAGGTCCGTGTACGTCTGGTGCTTGGAGCCGCTCAGCGTGAGGTTCCGCTTCCAGCCTTCACTGTGCTTCCAGAAGGACTTCCAGGACGGCTCCGTGTGACGGTCGCTGCCCTCGCGGCCCATCAGCATGAAGGGGCGCTTCAGGCCGTGCAGCGCGACCGGCATCGTGTTCGTGCCGTTCGGCTCGGGGTTGTACTCCAGCGTGCCGTCGAGGTTGACCCCGGCCTTGATCCGCTTGTCCTCGTACATCGTCTCGGCGGCGGCGATGCCGCCCGCGGACTGGCCGAACATGCCGATCCGCCGCTGGTCGACGGCCTTGGACAGGCCGTTCGGCAGCGAGCCCAGCTGGTTCAGGACGAACTTGTCGTCGGCGACCCGGATGCCGAGGGTCTTCTTCAGGAGCTGCGACATCGTGTGGTGCTCGTCGATCTCCTTCAGGGCGTCCCGGAGCGGGCCGTCGTCCGTGACCCGGCCGTCGGGGAACTGCACCCCCGGCGTCTCATAGGTGTGGTCGACCGTGACGACGACATAGCCGCGGCTCGCCAGCTCCTCCACCAGCGATGTGCCCCACGTACGCGGATCGTTGGCCCCCGCCGAGTACAGCAGGACCGGCAGCTTGCCCCCACGGGTGTCGACCGGGGCGCCCAGCCGGGCGTGCGAGCGCATGCCCTTCCAGTCGACCGTCCCCTTCGGTATCCCGTGCGGTGACGCGGCGTCCCACTTGGCGGCCGCGCCCGGCGCCATGTACGGCGCGCGCTCGTGCCCGGCCTTCGTGCGCGCCGGATACCAGACGCTGACCATGAGCTCCCGATACGGCCGCGACGTGACCCAGGGGTCGGGCCGCGCGTGGTCGACCAGGCGGGTGGAGACCGTGCCGACGGCGTGCGGGCCGGTGGGCGCGGGCAGCTCGGGCCGCACCGCCGCCTTCGGCGCGGGGGAGCCGTCCTGCGCGAAGGCCGGGGCGGCGCCCACGGTGCCCAACGTGACAGCGGCGGCGAGACCGAGGCCCAGCAGACCCTGGCGCTGGCGGAGCCCTTGGCGGTGGCGCGGAGAACGCGCGGCGAGAAGATCCATGCCTCCATGTTGATCTCGCCCGCCGCCCGAAACCATGGGGGCCAACCGCAGAATCCCACCTGGGGGATTACCCCCAGAATGAGCTGCCGCCCGGCTACTGCCCCCGCCGCCTGATCTTGTTCCCCAGCCAGACCAGCGGATCGTACTTCCGGTCCACCGCCCGCTCCTTCAGGGGAATCAGCGCGTTGTCCGTGATGTGGATGCCCTCGGGGCACACCTCCGTGCAGCACTTGGTGATGTTGCAGTAGCCGAGGCCGTGCTCCTCCTGGGCCGTCGTCTTGCGGTCGAGCCCGGCCTCGGCCGCCGCGTCCAGGGGGTGCATGTCCAGCTCGGCGACCCGCATCAGGAAGCGCGGCCCCGCGAACGACGTCTTGTTCTCCTCGTGGTCGCGCACCACATGGCAGGTGTCCTGGCACAGGAAGCACTCGATGCACTTGCGGAACTCCTGCGGGCGGTCCACGTCCTCCTGCATCATGCGGTACTCGCCGGGGCCCAGGTCCCGCGGCGGCACGAAGGCCGGGACCTGCCGGGCCTTCGTGTAGTTGAAGCCGACGTCCGTCACCAGGTCGCGTACGACGGGGAAGGCCCGCAGCGGCGTGACGGTGATGGTCTCGTCGCGCGAGAACACCGACATGCGGGTCATGCACAGCAGCCGTGGCCGGCCGTTGATCTCCGCGGAGCAGGAACCGCACTTGCCCGCCTTGCAGTTCCAGCGCACCGCGAGGTCCGGCGCCTGGGTCGCCTGGAGCCGGTGGATGATGTCGAGCACCACCTCGCCGTCGTTGACCTCGACCTTGAAGTCCTCGAGGCCGCCGCCGTCGGTGTCCCCGCGCCAGACCTTGAATCGCGCGTCGTACGAACTCACTCGTAGAGCTCCTCTTCGGCCAGGTACTTGACCAGCTCCTCCTTGTCGAAAAGGGCGAGCAGGTCGGGGCGGATGGGGTCGGTGGTGACCTTGGTCAGGGAGATCTGGCCACGGACCGGGTCCGTCGCCGCGAGGCCGCCGGTGGGGTCGGCGAGGCGGCACAGGAGGTTCGCGCGGCGCCAGGCGCGGTTCATCCCGGGGTGGTCCTCGCGGGTGTGGCCGCCGCGGCTCTCCTCCCGCTCCAGGGCCGCCCGCGCCACGCACTCGCTGACGAGCAGCATGTTCCGCAGGTCGAGCGCCAGGTGCCAGCCCGGGTTGAACTGGCGGTGGCCCTCGACGCCGGCCCTGCGGGCCCGCACCCGCAGCTCCGCCAGCTTGTGCAGGGCGTCGCGCATCTCGCCCTCGCGCCGGATGATGCCGACCAGGTCGTTCATGGTCTGCTGGAGCTCCTGGTGGAGGGTGTACGGGTTCTCCGGCGCCGTGCCCGGCTCGGGGCCCTCGGCGCTGAACGGCCGCAGTGCCTCCGCCGCCGCCACGTCCACCTGGGGTTCGGCCACCACGGGCCGGGTGCCGAGCTCGGCCGCGTACCTGGCCGCGTACAGACCGGCCCGCCGCCCGAACACCAGAAGGTCCGAGAGCGAGTTGCCGCCGAGCCGGTTCGAGCCGTGCATGCCGCCCGCGACCTCGCCCGCCGCGAACAGCCCGGGCACGCCGTGCGCGGCGGCCGTGTCCGAGTCGACAGCGACGCCGCCCATCACGTAGTGGCAGGTCGGCCCGACCTCCATGGCCTCGGCGGTGATGTCGACGTCGGCGAGCTCCTTGAACTGGTGGTACATGGACGGCAGACGGCGCTTGATGACCTCGGTGGGCATGCGCGTGGACACGTCGAGGAAGACGCCGCCGTGCGGGGAGCCGCGGCCCGCCTTGACCTCGGCGTTGATGGCGCGCGCCACCTCGTCGCGGGGGAGCAGCTCGGGCGGGCGGCGGTTGTGGTCCGGGTCCTCGTACCAGCGGTCGCCCTCTTCCTCGGACTCCGCGTACTTCTCCTTGAAGACGTCCGGAATGTAGTCGAACATGAACCGCTTGCCCTCGGAATTCCGCAGGACGCCGCCGTCGCCGCGGACCGATTCGGTGACGAGGATGCCTTTCACCGAGGGCGGCCACACCATTCCCGTCGGGTGGAACTGCACGAACTCCATGTTCAGGAGCGGTGCCCCGGCGAGCAGCGCGAGCGCGTGTCCGTCGCCCGTGTACTCCCAGGAATTCGACGTCACCTTGAAGGACTTGCCGATGCCGCCCGTCGCGAGGACGACGCTCGGCGCCTCGATCACGAAGAAGCGGCCGCTCTCCCGCTCGTAACAGAAGGCGCCGCCGACCCGGTCGCCCTCTTTCAGCACGCGCGTGACCGTGCACTCCTGGAAGACCTTCAACCGCGCTTCGTAATCACCGAATTCGCGCTCGTCCTCCTGCTGGAGGGCGACGATCTTCTGCTGGAGGGTGCGGATCAGTTCCAGGCCGGTGCGGTCGCCGACGTGCGCGAGCCGGGGGTATTCGTGGCCGCCGAAGTTCCGCTGCGAGATGCGGCCGTCCTTCGTGCGGTCAAAGAGCGCGCCCCAGGTCTCCAGTTCCCACACGCGGTCGGGTGCCTCGCGCGCGTGCAGTTCCGCCATGCGCCACTGGTTGAGGAATTTCCCGCCGCGCAGCGTGTCGCGGAAGTGCACCTGCCAGTTGTCGCCGGAGTTCACATTGCCCATCGCCGCCGCGATGCCGCCCTCGGCCATCACCGTATGGGCCTTGCCGAAGAGCGACTTGCAGATCACGGCCGTACGGGCACCCTGCTCACGTGCCTCGATCGCGGCCCGAAGGCCCGCACCCCCGGCGCCCACCACGACAACATCCCACTGCTGCCGTTCCACTTGAGACATCGGAACGCCCCTATTTCTTGCTCGTCAGAGCAGTCTCGTCGGAAGCCATCGTCGGAATTCAGAAGAGTGCCGGGTCGTCGAAGGCGCCGGACGCGATCAGATACACGTAGAAGTCGGCGAGCGCGACGCTCACCAGTGAGGCCCAGGCGAGCAGCATGTGGCGGCCGTTCAGCCAGCCGACCATCCGCCACATCCGGTAGCGGACCGGATGCTTGGAGAAGTGCTTGAGCTTTCCGCCGACGATATGCCGGCAGGAGTGGCAGGAGAGCGTGTACGCCCAGATCAGCGTGATGTTCACGAGGAACACGAGCGTGCCGAGGCCCATATGGCCCCAGGCGTAGTGCTCGTCGCGGAAGGCGAGCACGGTGTCGTACGTGAGAATGCCCGCGACCGGCACCGCGGCGTAGAAGAAATAGCGGTGGGCGTTCTGCAGGACCAGCGGGAAACGGGTCTCGCCGGTGTACGTCGTGTGCGGTTCCGCGACCGCGCAGGCGGGCGGGGACGCCCAGAATCCGCGGTAGTAGGCCTTGCGGTAGTAGTAGCAGGTGAGGCGGAAGCCGAGCGGGAAGATCAGGATGAGCAGGGCCGGGGAAATGCCCCACCAGCTGCCGAAGATCTCCCAGTTGGGGCCGTTCTTCATCGGCTCGCAGTTCTCCGCGAGGCACGGTGAGTAGAACGGTGAGACGTAGGGCGCCTCGTAGTAGTCGGAATTGGCGAACGCCCGCCACGTCGAGTACACGATGAACGCGAGCAGTCCCGCGGCGGTCGCGGCGGGCTGCAGCCACCAGCGGTCCGTCCGCAAATGGGCAGCGGCGATCGCGGCGCGCGTGCCGTGCCGTACGCCGCCGGGGGTCGTGCCCTTCTTCAGATGGGGTTCGGTGCCAGTGGCCAACGAGGCTCCACTCCTTCGTCGACGGGTGGATGGCGGGCCCTTGAGGGCCTGCGGGGCTCGTGGGGGTGGGCCCGAGCGGGGAGGGCTAGGGCGCGTGGCGGTCGCGGGCGCCCACGCCCTCGTCGTCGGTGTCCGTCCACAGGGAGCTGTCGTACGGGGTGTCCGGGACGGGCACCATCTGGGGGCGCTCCTGGGGCTGCCGTGCTTGTGGGGGCGGGGCGGGCGTCTTCGTCGCCGCGCGCAGCAGTGCGACGCTCTCCCGGAGGTGGGCGGTGTCCATCCGGACGCGGCGGAAGTCGACGCCCGACAGCTCCGCGCCGGCCCGCTGTTCGACCTGGTCCAGGGTGCGGACCAGGGTGTCCACGCAGGCCTGAATCGCCGTCAGGTCATCCTGCAGAGCCATGACTTGCCCTCACTTCACGGGTGCGGTGGCAACGTTCACGCAAACGCTCATGCGCCTGCGAGTGTCGCGCCTCACATCCGGCTTGGGAAGGGATCTGCCGGGATTCCAGCCCAACGGGTCCGGTTCCCTCGCGGGGGCGCCCCAGTCCCGCCCCTTCCCGAACTAGGGGGCTGCGCCCCCTAGCACCCCCGCCCCATCGGCGCTCCGCGCCTCGCCCTCAAACGCCGGGCGGGCTGGATCATCGCCGCTTCGCGGCTCGTCCTCAAACGCCGGACGGGCTGAAACCTTCGCCGCTGTCGGCTGGAGTCTGCGGGGGGTCTGGGGCGACAGCCCCAGGAAAGGGCGGGTGGGTGGGGGAAAAGGGGGTCTGGGGGCGGAGCCCCCAGGGGGTTGGGCCGCACGGGTGGTGTGTGGGGGAGCTCCGTCGTGTCTACGGCGCCCGCGGCGCCCCGTCGCATTGGGTGGGGGCGATACATGTGATCAACTCAATATTTCCCCCGAATTCCGCCCAATTGCGCCATCCGCGCACGGAGGTACCCGTCATGCCCCACGACCGCGCACGGCCGCGACCGGTCCGCCCGGCGGCCACGGTCCGATCCGCCGTGTTCCTCGCCGCCGGAGTCCTCGCGCTGCCCGCCCTCGCGGGGTGCGGCTCGGGCGAGGAGACGGTACGCCCGACGGCCGGGCAGGACATCGCGCCCGCCGCCCGCGACCTGGTGGCCGACGGCGGGACCGTGAAGTGGGCGGTGGACGCCCTCCCGGAGACCTTCAACACCTTCCAGTCGGACGCCGACGCGGCCACCTCCCGCGTCGCGGGCGCCGTGCTCCCGTCGCTGTACCGCCTCGACGAGCAGGGCAGGACCGAGCCCAACGCCGACTTCCTTGAGTCCGCGAAGGTCGTCGAGCGCGAGCCGAAGCAGGTCGTCCTCTACAAGCTCAACCAGCAGGCCGTGTGGAGCGACGGCCGCGAGATCGGCGCCGACGACTTCGCCGCCCAGTGGCGGGCCCTCTCCGGCAAGGACAGCGCGTACTGGACGGCCCGCAACGCGGGCTACGACCGCATCGAGAAGATCGAGCGCGGCGCGAACAACCTGGAGGTCCGGGTCACCTTCGCCCAGCCGTACGCGGACTGGCGCTCGCTCTTCTCGCCGCTGTACCCGAAGGAGATCATGGGCACGCCCGACTCCTTCAACGACGGCGCGCGCACCAAGCTGAAGGTCACCGCGGGCCCCTTCGCCGTGCAGGACGTCGACCGCGACGCGGGCGAGATCCGGCTCCAGCGCAACCCTCGCTGGTGGGGCAGCCCCGCCAAGCTCGACAAGCTGGTCCTGCGCGAGGTGCCGCGCGACCGCCGCGCCGCCGCCCTCGCCGACGGCAAGGTCGACCTCGCCGACGTCGACGCGGACGAGGCGGGCCGCATCGCGCTCGCCGACCGCGACAAGGGCGTCCAGGGCCCGCTCGCGCACGGACCCGGCGCGGAGCTCACGCCCGCGGGGGCGCTGCGCTCCTGGGCGCGCGCCCACGGCTCCGACGAGGAGGCCGCCGACGCCGAGCAGCAGGCGCGCGAGAAGACCCAGAAGGCCGTCGAGGCCTACGTCGGCGAGCAGGAGGGCCTGCGCCGCTACGTCGTCCGCAAGTCCCTCGAACCCGCCTACACCCAGCTCGCCCTCAACGGCGCCGAAGGACCGCTCGCCGACGACCGCGTACGCCGTGCCGTGGCCCGCGCCCTGGACCGCGCCGAGCTTGCGGAAACGGTTCTGAAGCCGCTCGGCCTGCCCGCCCGCCCCGTCGGCAGCCATCTCGCGCTCGCCGGGCAGGAGGCGTACGAGGACAACAGCGGCGCGCTCGGCGACCAGGACACCGCGGAGGCGCGGGCGCTGCTCGCCGACGCCGGCTGGACCCCCGGCGGCCCGGTCACCGAGAAGAAGACCGAGGACAGCGCCAAGAAGAAGGAGGGGGAAGGCGAGGGAGAGGGGGAGAAGGAGAAGACCGCCGGAGGCGAGTCCGATACCGGCGAGGCGGCCGACGACGGCACGTACATCGTCGGCGACGACGACCAGAAGCCCGGCGACAGCGGCACCTCGGTGCTCGCCCCCGCCCCGGCCGCCGCGTACCAGCGGGCCGTGCTCCTGCACCAGGCCGACGCGCTCGGCGCGCCCCGCGAGGCCGACAAGGAGAAGCGGAAGGACCCGGGCGGCCACGCCAAGGAGCACGCGCGCGGCGGCGCCCCGGGCGCGTACGCCCCGAAGGGCACGGCGGCCCCGAAGGACGGCGCCCACAAGCACGACAAGCACGACAAGAACGACGAGAGCAGCAAGAAGGATAAGGGCGACAAGGGCGGCAAGGGCGGCAAGCGCGACGCCCGGACCGGCGTCGGCGGCCCCCTCGCCAAGGACGGCAAGGCGCTCACGCTCCGCTTCGTGCTGCCGTCGGGGGACGGCTCGGAGGCGCTGCGCAGCGTGGCCGACCGGATCTCGCGGATGCTGGACCGCATCGGCGTCCGCACGGAGGTCGCGAAGGTCGCCGACGAGAGCTACTTCAAGGACCACATCGCGTCGGGCCAGTACGACCTGGCCCTGTACTCGTGGCCCGCGTCCGCCTTCCCCGCCACCGACGCCCGCCCGATCTTCGCCAAGCCGGTCCCGGCCGCCGACGGCTCCCTGAACGTCGAACAGAACTACACGCGCGTCGGCACCGACCACATCGACCAGCTCTTCGACCAGGCGCTCGGCGAGCTCGACGAGGGCGAGAACCGCTCCCTGGTGAAGCAGGCCGACGCCCGGATCTGGGCGGCCGCGGGCTCCATCCCCCTCTATCAGCGCCCCCAGCTGGTGGCGGCGAGACCGAACCTCGCCAACGCGGGCGCCTTCGGCTTCCAGACCCCGCTGTACGAGAACATCGGCTTCCTCAAGCCGGGAGCCAAGCCGAGCGAAAGCCCGTCCGGCGATTGAGGACGGGCCCGCAGGGCGATGAACGGCGCCCCCGGAGGGCTGGCGGAACCCCGCCCTCCGGGGGCGCCGGAGGTCCCGCCATGCCGCCCCCGGCGAGGCCACGTAGGATGGGGTAAGGCCGAGGCGTGTGTCTGCCCGGCAGGGCCGCGTACCAGAAGAGAACAGTACGCGCAGCCAGACCACTCATCCCGGGAGAAGCGCAGCTCGCATGCCCACGCGCCACGACATCCGTAACGTCGCCATCGTCGCCCACGTCGACCACGGCAAGACGACCATCGTCGACGCCATGCTCAAGCAGGCGGGCGCCTTTGCCGCGCACGCCGCAGAGTCCCTCGACGACCGCATGATGGACAGCAACGACCTGGAGCGTGAGAAGGGCATCACGATCCTGGCCAAGAACACCGCGGTCAAGTACCACCCGAAGGACGGTGGCGAGCCGATCACGATCAACATCATCGACACCCCCGGCCACGCCGACTTCGGCGGCGAGGTCGAGCGCGGTCTGTCGATGGTGGACGCCGTCGTCCTCCTGGTCGACGCCTCCGAGGGTCCGCTCCCGCAGACCCGCTTCGTGCTCCGCAAGGCCCTCCAGCAGCGGCTGCCCGTCATCCTCTGCATCAACAAGACGGACCGTCCCGACTCGCGCATCGACGAGGTCGTCAACGAGACGTACGACCTCTTCCTCGACCTGGACGCGGACGAGGACCAGATCGAGTTCCCGATCGTCTACGCCTGCGGCCGTGACGGCGTCGCGTCGCTGACCAAGCCGGAGGACGGCACGGTCCCGGCCGACAGCACCAACCTGGAGCCGTTCTTCTCGACGCTCCTGGAGCACGTCCCGGCCCCCGAGTACGACGAGGCCGCCCCGCTCCAGGCCCACGTCACCAACCTCGACGCCGACAACTTCCTCGGCCGCATCGCGCTGCTCCGCGTCGAGCAGGGCGAGCTGCGCAAGGGCCAGACCGTCGCCTGGATCAAGCGCGACGGCTCGATCTCCAACGTCCGCATCACCGAGCTGATGATGACCGAGGCGCTCACCCGCAAGCCCGCCGAGAAGGCGGGCCCCGGTGACATCTGCGCGGTCGCGGGCATCCCGGACATCATGATCGGCGAGACCCTGGCCGACCCGGAGAACCCGATCGCGCTCCCGCTGATCACGGTCGACGAGCCCGCGATCTCCATGACGATCGGTACGAACACCTCGCCGCTGGTCGGCCGCGGCGGCACCGGCAAGGGCGCGGACGCCAAGTCGGCCGTCAAGGACCGCAAGGTCACCGCCCGCCAGGTCAAGGACCGCCTGGACCGCGAGCTGATCGGTAACGTCAGCCTCCGTGTCCTGGAGACGGGACGCCCGGACGCCTGGGAGGTGCAGGGCCGTGGTGAGCTGGCGCTCGCCATCCTGGTCGAGCAGATGCGCCGTGAGGGCTTCGAGCTGACCATCGGCAAGCCCCAGGTGGTCACCCAGGAGATCGACGGCAAGACGCACGAGCCGGTCGAGCGCATGACCATCGACGTGCCCGAGGAGCACATGGGCGCGGTCACGCAGCTCATGGGCGTCCGCAAGGGCCGCATGGACAACATGTCCAACCACGGCTCCGGCTGGGTGCGCATGGAGTTCGTGGTCCCGTCCCGCGGCCTCATCGGCTTCCGTACGGAGTTCCTGACGCAGACCCGCGGCACGGGCATCGCCCACTCCATCCACGAGGGCCACGAGCCGTGGTTCGGCACCCTGCAGACCCGCAACAACGGCTCGCTGGTCGCCGACCGCGCCGGTGCCGTCACGCCGTTCGCGATGATCAACCTCCAGGAGCGCGGTGTGCTGTTCACCGAGCCCGGCACCGAGGTGTACGAGGGCATGATCGTCGGCGAGAACTCGCGCGCCGACGACATGGACGTGAACATCACCAAGGAGAAGAAGCTCACCAACATGCGTGCGGCTTCCGCGGACAACACCGAGAACGTGGTGCCCCCGCGCAAGCTCTCCCTGGAGCAGTCCCTGGAGTTCTGCCGCGACGACGAGTGCGTCGAGGTGACCCCGGAGGCCGTCCGCATCCGCAAGGTGAACCTGGACCAGCGCGAGCGCGCCCGCGCCGCGTCGCGTGCCAAGCACGGCTGAGCCGTCTGAGGGTGGCCCAGCCACCTGACGTTCACGCACGGGAGGCCGGTTTCCCCCGTTCCGATGGGAACGGGGGAAACCGGCCTCTCGCATTGCCGCAGGCGGTACGGTGTCGCCCGGCCGCCGCCCCCTCCCGTCGCCCCCGCGTCCGCCGTCGCCCGCAACCGGTTTTCCCCGGCGAAGCGTCCGAAATGCGGACTCCGTTGACCGTTAGATGGGTAACACGTCCGTTTCGCAACCATCTATCTCGGATCGGTTTGTCCGGATTTTGGAAGTTGTACGAAGCAGGTGTGATTGAACCGAGACCAAAAGGGTGTGGTCGGGCCGTATCTCATGGCTAATAGTTGACCGCGTATAGCTCGGGTCAATGGGTCACGCGCTGTGGGGAGCGCCGACTCACGAGCACACTGGGGTACTCGATCTTCGCCGTCAGGGGTGGCGGCGCTGTCTCACGTACCCCCTCTTGTAGTGGACAAGTGGACTCATGAGGAGGAACCCCATGCGTGGTGCCAAGAGCGCCAAGTGGGTCGGGGGTGCGGTTGTCATCGCCCTTGCCGCGACGGCCTGTGGCGGCGGTGACAGCGGTAGCGACGACAAGAACCGGGCGATCGACAAGAACGGCACCTTCGTCTACGCGAGTGGCGAGCCGCAGAACCCGCTGCAGCCGGCGAACACCAAGGAGGCGTACGGAAGCGACGTCATCCACACGCTGTTCACCGGCCTCGTCGACTACACGCCGGGCACCGGCAAGCTGGTCAACATGAACGCCCAGTCGGTGACGCCGTCCAAGGACAACAAGACCTGGACGGTCAAGCTCAAGCCGGGCTGGAAGTTCCACAACGGCGAGAAGGTCACCGCGCAGTCGTACGTCGACGCCTGGAACTGGGCGGCCTACACCCCGAACAACCAGACCAACAGCTCCTGGTTCGCGGACATAGCGGGTTACACCGACGTCCACCCCGAGAAGGGCAAGCCGAAGACCGACAAGATGTCGGGTCTGAAGGTCAAGGGCGAGAACGAGTTCACGATCACGCTGACCACGGGTCTGCCGTACTACGCGTACAAGCTGGGCTACGAGGTCTTCTCCCCGCTGCCCTCGGGCTTCTTCAAGGACCCGAAGGGCTACGGCGAGAAGCCGGTCGGCAACGGCCCCTACAAGTTCGTCAGCTGGGACCACAAGAAGTCCATCAAGGTCAAGCGCAACGACGCCTACCAGGGCCCGAACAAGGCCAAGAACGGCGGCGTGACCTTCAAGAACTACGCCTCGCCCGACGGCGCGTACAAGGACCTGGTCTCCAACAACGTCGACTCCATGGCCATCGTGCCGGACGGCGAGCTGGCCAACTACGAGCAGGACCTGGGTGATCGCGCGATCAACCAGGACTTCTCGATGATCCAGACGATCGCGTTCGCCCGCTACACCAAGCAGTGGAAGAACATCAACCCGAAGGTCCTCCAGGGCCTGTCGATGGCGATCGACCGCGACACGATCATCAAGACCGTGCTCAACGGCACCCGTGAGGCCGCGACCGGCTGGGTGGCCAAGGGCGTGATCGGCTACAAGGCCGGCGCCTGTGGCGAGTACTGCAAGTACGACCCGAAGAAGGCCAAGGACCTCATCAAGGCCGGCGGCGGCGTCCCGGACAACAAGATCTCCATCCAGTACAACGCCGACCAGCCGCACAAGGGCTGGGTCACCGCCGTCTGCAACAGCATCAAGCAGGCGACCGGCGTCAACTGCGTGGGCGACCCGAAGACCGACTTCCAGGCCGACACGCAGACGCGTGACGCCAAGAAGGTCAAGTCGATGTACCGCTCCGGCTGGGTCCTCGACTACCCGTTCAACGGCAACTTCCTGCGTGACCTCTACGGCACCGGTGTCGGCGGCAACCAGTCCGGCTACTCGAACCCGGACTTCGACAAGCTGACCGCGAAGGCCGACAAGGCGCCGACCATCGAGAAGTCCGCGGAGCTCTACAACGAGGCCGAGACCAGCCTCCAGAAGAGCTTCCCCTCCATCCCGCTGTGGTACGGCAAGTTCCAGACCGGCCACTCCACCAATGTCTCCGGTGTGAAGTTCGATCAGCAGGCCAGCCCGATCTTCACTGAAGTCCAGGTGTACAAGAAGTAGTTCGCGAGGGCCAAGCCCGTGGTGGGGGCCCCCGCGTGGCGGGGCGAGCGCGGGGGGGGGGGGACCGGACCGGGGGGTGGATGGGGGGGGACGGAGGGGCGGCGGGGCGGGC
>NZ_JBHYJH010000072.1:28788-45351 GCF_042740445.1 Streptomyces sp. NPDC059003
TTTTTACTCAGATTCCGCTGGCTTTTTTATCCTTTAAGTTTGTTTTTGATCTTGTGTGCCCGGGCGGCACCCGGGGGGGCGCCCGACCCGTGATCCGGGTCGGCACCACGGGCGGCTTCGCACAGGACGGAGGCTTCCATGGGGCGCTACGTCGCGCGGCGACTGCTCCAGATGATCCCGGTCTTCATCGGGACCACTCTTCTCATTTTCTTGATGGTCAATGTGCTCCCCGGTGACCCGGTACGGGCGTTGTGGGGGGACAAGCCGCCGGACCCGGCGCAGATGGAGGCGATCCGCCACCAGCGTGGCCTCGACCTGCCGCTGTGGGAGCAGTATCTGCACTACATGAAGAACCTGGTCATGGGCGACCTCGGGACCAACATCGGCGGCAGGCCCGTCGGTGACATCCTGAGCCAGGCGTTCCCCGTCACCGTGCGCCTCACGCTGCTCGCCTTCGGCATCGAGATGGTCCTCGGCATCGCCCTCGGCATGCTCGCGGGTGTGCGCCGCGGCCGCTTCGTGGACAACCTCATCCTGGTGTTCACCCTGCTCGTCATCTCGGTACCGGTGTTCGTGCTCGGCTACATCGTGCAGACGGTGGTCGGCCTGCAGCTCAAGTGGACCGAGCCCACGGTCCAGGACGCCACGGACATCACGCAGTTGATCCTGCCCGCCATCGTGCTCGGCTCGCTCTCCCTCGCGTACGTCGCGCGTCTTACGCGCACGAGCATCGCGGAGAACCTGCGCGCCGACTACATCCGCACCGCCGTCGCCAAGGGCCTGCCCAAGAGCCGGATCATGACGCGGCACCTGCTGCGCAACTCGCTGATCCCGGTCGTGACCTTCCTCGGCACCGACATCGGCACGCTGATGGGCGGCGCGGTCGTCACCGAAGGCATTTTCAACGTGCCGGGCGTCGGGAACACCCTGTACGACGCGCTCGCACGCCGTGAGGGCCAGGTCATCGTCGGCACCGTGACCATCCTGGTGCTCGTCTACCTGGCCGCGAGCCTGATCGTCGACCTGCTCTACGCGGTCCTGGACCCGAGGATCCGTTATGCCTGACACCATCAAGTCCAGTAACACGGACGGGACTTCGGCCGTCGCGGCCGACATCCCGGCGACCGTCGCCGAGGCCGCGGGCCCGGCGCCCGGCAAGCCCCGCTCGCTTGCCGCCGACGCCTGGCGGGACCTGCGCCGCAACCCGTTCTTCGTGATCTCGGCCCTGCTCATCCTGCTGCTCGTGGCCATCGCGATCTTCCCGGGCTGGTTCACGAGCGCCGATCCGACCAAGGGCGATCTGCGCAACCACTTCCAGGAGAAGCCGAGTTACACCCACTTCTTCCAGGACGAGTGGTTCGGTTACGACACCCAGGGCCGCTCGATCTACGCGCGTGTCCTCTTCGGCGCCCGCAACTCCATCACCGTCGGCATTCTCGTCACCCTCGCGGTCTCGGTCGTCGGCTCCGTCCTCGGCATGCTCGCGGGCTACTTCGGCGGCATCTGGGACGCGATCATCTCCCGGCTCACCGACGTGTTCTTCGGCATTCCGTTCCTGCTCGGCACGATGGTCGTGATGAACGCCGTGACCGACCGGACGGTGTGGACCGTGGTGGGGGCGCTCGCCCTGCTCGGCTGGACCCAGATCACCCGCGTCATGCGCGGTTCGGTGATCACCACCAAACACTCCGACTACGTGGTCGCGGCCAGAGCCCTGGGCGCGAGTACGTGGCGCATCCTGCTCCGGCACATCCTGCCGAACGCGGCCGCACCGGTGATCGTCGTCGCCACGATCGCCCTCGGCGGTTACATCACGGCCGAGGCAACCCTCTCCTTCCTCGGCATGGGCCTCTCGGACGACGCGATCTCCTGGGGCAGTGACATCTCCGACGCCGCCAAGCAGCTGCGCAACAACCCGTACATGCTGTTCTTCCCGGCCGGCATGCTGAGCCTGACCGTCCTGGCCTTCATCATGCTGGGCGACGCCGTGCGCGACGCCCTCGACCCCAAGCTGCGCTGAGGGAGGCGTACGTGACCACCATCGAGAAAGAGGCGGGCGTGCCCGCCCCGCGCAGCGGCGAGCAGGCATCCCTCCTCGAAGTCCGGGACCTGCACGTCGAGTTCCACACCCGCGAGGGCGTGGCCAAGGCCGTCAACGGCGTCAACTACACCGTGGAGGCGGGCGAGACGCTCGCCGTGCTCGGCGAGTCCGGCTCCGGCAAGTCCGTCACCGCGCAGGCCATCATGGGCATCCTCGACATGCCGCCGGGACGCATCCCGCAGGGAGAGGTCCTCTTCCGCGGCAAGGACATGCTGAAGATGTCCAACGAGGAGCGCAGGAAGATCCGCGGCCGCAAGATCGCGATGATCTTCCAGGACGCGCTGAGCTCCCTGAACCCGGTGCTCAGCGTCGGCTACCAGCTCGGCGAGATGTTCCGCGTGCACGAGGGCCTGAGCCGCAAGGAGGCGAAGGCCAAGTCCGTCGAGCTGATGGACAAGGTCAAGATCCCGGCCGCCAAGGAGCGGGTGAACGACTACCCGCACCAGTTCTCCGGCGGTATGCGCCAGCGCATCATGATCGCCATGGCGCTCGCCCTGGAGCCGGACCTGATCATCGCCGACGAGCCCACCACGGCCCTCGACGTGACGGTCCAGGCCCAGGTCATGGACCTGCTCGCGGAGCTCCAGCGCGAGTACAACATGGGCCTCATCCTCATCACCCACGACCTGGGCGTGGTCGCGGACGTCGCCGACAAGATCGCGGTGATGTACGCGGGCCGGATCGTCGAGACGGCCCCGGTGCACGAGCTGTACAAGCGGCCCGCGCATCCGTACACGCGCGGTCTGCTCGACTCGATCCCGCGCCTGGACCAGAAGGGCCACGAGCTCTACGCGATCAAGGGCCTGCCGCCCAACCTGCTGAAGATCCCGTCGGGCTGCGCGTTCAACCCGCGCTGCCCGAAGGCGCAGGACATCTGCCGTACGGAGGTCCCGCCGCTCGTTCCGGTGACGGAGCAGGACGGCGCGGAGCTCACCGGCCGCGGCAGCGCGTGCCACTTCTGGAAGGAGACGATCCATGGCTGAGCTCAAGAAGGGCGACAAGCCCCAGGACGCCGCGGACGTCACGCCGAACGTCACCGAGGTGGAGACGGTGGACGCGGCCACGCCGGAGGAGGCCGTCGCCGCGATCGAGGCGCCCGCCGAGCGCGGCGAGCCGATCCTCCAGGTCCGCAACCTGGTGAAGCACTTCCCGCTGACCCAGGGCATCGTCATCAAGCGCCAGATCGGTGCGGTGAAGGCGGTCGACGGGATCTCCTTCGACCTCTACCAGGGCGAGACGCTCGGCATCGTGGGCGAGTCGGGCTGCGGCAAGTCCACGGTCGCGAAGCTCCTGATGACCCTGGAGCGCGCCACCTCGGGCGAGGTCTTCTACAAGGGCCAGGACATCACCAAGCTGTCCGGGCGCGCCCTGAAGGCGGTCCGCCGCAACATCCAGATGGTGTTCCAGGACCCGTACACGTCCCTGAACCCCCGGATGACCGTCGGCGACATCATCGGGGAGCCGTTCGAGATCCACCCCGAGGTGGCCCCGAAGGGCGACCGTCGCCGCAAGGTCCAGGAGCTCCTGGACGTGGTCGGCCTCAACCCCGAGTACATCAACCGCTACCCGCACCAGTTCTCGGGCGGTCAGCGCCAGCGCATCGGCATCGCCCGCGGCCTGGCCCTCAACCCCGAGATCATCATCTGCGACGAGCCGGTCTCGGCCCTGGACGTGTCCGTCCAGGCCCAGGTCATCAACCTGATGGAGAAGCTCCAGGACGAGTTCAACCTGTCCTACGTCTTCATCGCGCACGACCTGTCGATCGTCCGGCACATCTCGGACCGCGTGGGCGTGATGTACCTCGGCAAGATGGCCGAGATCGGCTCCGACGAGCAGATCTACGACCACCCGACGCACCCGTACACGCAGGCGCTGCTCTCCGCGGTGCCCGTGCCCGACCCGGAGGCCCGCGAGGGCCGCGAGCGCATCATCCTCACGGGAGACGTGCCCTCGCCCGCCAACCCGCCGTCCGGCTGCCGCTTCCGCACCCGCTGCTGGAAGGCGCAGGACAAGTGCGCGGAGGAGATCCCGCTGCTCGCGATCCCCGAGCGCTTCGCGAGCCAGGACACGCCCGCCGCCCACGAGTCGGCGTGCCACTTCGCGGAGGAGAAGGACGTGGTGCACGCGGCGTGACGCCGTGCGCGCGAGGCGCCCCCGGCCGGATTCCGGCCGGGGGCGCCTTCGTATGCCCGGGGGGCGGGCGGTCAGACGGGCTCCGCCTCGACGGCGTCGGGGAAGGTCGGGGCCTCGATGACGCGGGTCAGCTTGAACCCGGCCTTCTGGAAGAGGGCGGCGAACTCCTCCCGCGTACGCTCCTGGCCGCTGAAGGCCGCCAGCATGATGACGTCGACGGACTTGCCGAAGTGCGGGTCGTTGCCTTCGGGCAGGACGGTGTCGACGGCGACGAGGCGGCCGCTCGGCGGGATGGCGGTGCGGATGGCGCGCAGGATGCGCAGGCACTCGTCGTCGTTCCAGTCGTGGAGGATGTGTTTGAGGGTGTAGACGTCTCCGCCCTTCGGTACGCCGGTGAAGAAGTCCCCGGATTCCACGCGCCACCGCCCGGACAGCTCCTTGGTGTCGAGCAGGTGGTGGGCGACGGTCTGCGCCTGGTCGAACAGCACACCGGAGAGCCGGGGGCGCCGTTCCAGTACGGACTTCAGGAGTCCGCCGCGCCCGCCGCCGACGTCGACGACCGTGCCGGTGTCCGGGAAGGGGTACGTCTCCGCGATGATCTCGTCCACGGGGCCCGACAGGGCCGCCATGCCGAGGTCGAAGAGCCGCTGGGCTTCCGGGTGCTGGGCCAGGTAGGCGAAGAACGGCGCGCCGTGCACGGTGTCGAAGCCGGGGGTGCCCGTGCGGAGCGTGTCGTCCAGGGCGTGGATGGGCCGCACCATGAGGTCGTCGGTGCTGAAGAGGACCTCGTCCCGCTGCGAGCCGGGCACGGCGCGAAGCCGCTCGGCGGCGGGGGTGAGGTGGAACGAGCCGTCCGCGTCCTCGCGGAAGACCCCTTTGGTGGCGAGCAGGCGCAGGACGCGGCGCAGCGAGGGGGCGTGCACGCCCGCGCGGCGGGCGAGTTCGCCGACGGACAGGGGCCCGCCCGCGTCGGCGAGACGGTCCGCGACGCGGTGCACCGCCACGGCGCGCAGGGCCGAGGAGTAGAGGTGGCTGGTGGCGAGCTCGGTGACGGCGAGCGCGGTGTCGGCGGCGGATGAGTCGGGGGCGGGGTCGCCGGATGCACCGGTCACGCGGGTTCCGCCTCGATGACGCCGGCGAAGGCCGGTACCTCGACGATCCGGTTCAGCTTGAACCCGGCCTCCTGGAAGAGGTCCGCGAACTCGTCCCGCGTACGCTCCCTGCCGCTGAGGGACGACAGCATGATGACGTCGATGACCTTGCCCAGGTGGGGGTCGTTGCCCTCGGGCAGGACGGTGTCGACGACGAGCAGACGGCCGCTCGGCGGGATGGCGGTGCGGATGGCGCGCAGGATGCGGACGCACTCGTCGTCGTTCCAGTCGTGGAGGATGTGTTTGAGGGTGTAGACGTCTCCGCCCGTCGGTACGGCCGTGAAGAAGTCGCCGGACTCCACGCGCCAGCGCCCGGACAGCTCCTTGGTGTCGAGCAGGTGGTGGGCGACGGTCTGCGCCTGGTCGAAGAGCACGCCGGAAAGGCCCGGGTGCCGCTCGAGCGTGGCCCGCAGCAGCCCGCCGCGGCCGCCGCCGACATCGACGACCGTGCCGCTGTCCGGGAACGGGTAGTGCGCGGCGATGACCTCGTCGATCGACCCCGAGAAGGAGGCCATGCCCCGGTCGAAGAGGCGCTGCGCGTCGGGGTGCGACGCCAGGTAGCCGAAGAAGGTCGAGCCGTAGACCGTGTCGAAGCTCGGAGCCCCCGTACGCAGCGTGTCCGCCAGCAGCTCGAGGGGCCGGACGATGAACTCGCTGGTGCCGAAGAGGATTCCGTCCCGGTTGGCGCCGGGCGCGTCGCGCAGGAGCGCGGCGGCGGGCGTCAGATGGAATGCGCCGTTCTCGTCCTCGCGGAAGATGCCCCGGGTGGCGAGCACGCGCAGGACGCGGCGCAGCGACGGCGCGTGGACGCCTGCGCGGCGGGCGAGTTCGTCGACCGGCAGGGCCCCGCCCGCGTCGTCGAGGCGGTCGGCGATGCGGTGTTCGGTCACCGCGCGGACCGCGGAGGAGTAGAGGTGGCCCAGGGAAACCTCGGTGAGCGTGGCGAGGGCGTCGTTGCCCTCCTCGGCGCCGGGGTGCGGTCTGGTCAACGTACGTCTCCTGTCCTGGACTTGGCGTCGACGCGGACGTGCCGCCCCGCAAGCCTGACAGTGACGGATTCAACCTGTCACGGCCGCGCCCGGCCCGACCGATGAAGTCAGGCCAGGCCCGGCCGCACCTGCCGGGGCGTCAGGGCAGCGGCGTCGCTTCGATGACCGACGGGAGCGCCGGGGTGGCGATGACCTGGGTGAGGGCGAACCCGGCCTCCTGGAAGAGCGAGGCGAACTCCTCCCTCGTACGCTCGCGGCCCGTCACGAGGGCCAGCATGACGAGGTCGATGGCCTTGCCGGGGTGCGGGTCGTTGCCCGGTGGCAGGACCACGTCCACGGCGACCAGGCGGCCGCTCGGCGGGACGGCGGCGCGGATGGCGCGCAGGATGCGGACGCACTCCTCGTCGCTCCAGTCGTGCAGGATGTTCTTGAGGAGATAGACGTCGCCCCCCGAGGGCACGGCTTCGAAGAAGTCCCCGGACTCCACACGCCACCGCCCGGTCAGCTCCTTGGTGTCCAACAAGTGATCGGGGACGGTCTGCTCCTGGTCGAAGAGCACCCCGGAAAGCCCCGGGTTGCGTTCGAGGGCCGCCCGCAGCAGCCCGCCCCGGCCGCCGCCGACGTCCACGACGGTCCCGCTGTCCGGGAACGGGTAGTGCGCCACGACGATGTCGTTGATCGGTCCGGACAGGGACGTCATGGCGCGGTCGAACATCTGCTGCGCGTCGGGGTGCCGCGCGAGATGGGCGAAGAAGGGGGCGCCGTACACCGTGTCGAAGCCGGGGACTCCGGTGCGGACGGTGTCGGGCAGGTCCGCCACCGCGCGGTTCATCAGGCCGCCGGCGGTCAGGACGATCCCGTCGCGCAGCGATCCCGGCACGTCCCGCAGCAGCTCGGCGGCGGCGGTCAGCCGGAACGTGCCGTCGTCCTCCTCCCGGAACACCCCACGGCCGGCGAGCAGCCGCAGCACCCGCCGCAGCGGCTGCGCCCGCACGCCCGCGCGGTCGGCGAGCTCGTCCGGCGTGAGCGGCCCGTCGGCGAGGTGGTCCGCGATCCGGTGGGTGACCACGGTGTCCAGGGCGGCCGTGTAGAGGTGGCCGAGCGAGAGGTCGACAAGCGCTCTGGCGGCTTCGAGAGCAGCGTCACCGGCCTCGCCGCCGGAGGACTGCGGTTCCGTGGGGCTGTTAGGGCTGGTCAACGTACGACTCCCCTCATCGGTGCGAATCCGCTGCCAGCGTGCCAGCGCTACTGGCGGCTGTCAGCGGCGTACGGGGGCACGAGTGCGGTCCGGCCAGATATGCCCGAAGCCGGGGCACGTTTAACGTTCGGCGGATAACTCACGACCCTCCCATCGGGGCCACCTCGAACCAGGTCACCTTGCCCTTGCCGGGGGCCTGCGCGCAGACGCCCCACGCGTCGGCGCCGTACGAGATGAGCCGCAGGCCTCTGCCGGACTCGTCGTCATCGGCGGTGGCCGCCGGGTAGACGGGCAGGCCCGGGGCCTCGTCGTGGACGACGACGCGCAGGCGGTCGCCGACGGGGTCCGGCAGGGCGGCGAAGAGGGTCACCGGAGCGGTGCAGTCCTCCGCTGCGCAGGCGTTGACGGCGTTCGTGACGGCCTCCGACGTGAGCAGCACGGCGGTGTCGGTGAGGTCGGTACGGTCCGCTGCCGCGAGGAGCGTTCTGACGGTTTCGCGGGCGGCGCGGACCCATGCGGGGTGCGGCGGGAAGACGAGGTACACGTCGTGGGGGTGGTCCTCCATGGAGGCCTCCTTGGGCGCGCGCTCTGCGGTGACGTGGTCCGCCAACTCCGGTGTAGGCGGGGGTACTTCCGCGTGCGGCGCGAGTTGTTGGGTTGGCCTCCGACCGTAGGGAAATGTTTTCCTTCTGGGCAACAATTTCTCCGGGCTGTCACCCGAGTGAGTGACGCGGGAAGCCTGAGGTGGACCGGGTGGTCCAATGTCGGCAGACTGCCCGAACGTGTGAGGAGGGGTGTATGGCGCCGAGGAGCAACCCCAGTGAACGCCAACGGCGTTTGGGGGCCGAGCTGCGCAAGTTGCGCACACGGGCCGGTCTGTCGGGCGAACAGGCCGCCACGATCCTGGACGCGGACCGCGCGCGGATCAGCAACATCGAGGCGGGGCGGATCGACGTTTCGCGAAATCGCCTGTACAAGTTGCTGCGTGAGTACGGGTGCCCGATCGGGCCGTTCTTCGACGGCCTCATGGAGCTGGCGCAGGAGCGGGGGAAGGGCTGGTGGGACGAGTACCGCGACGTCGTCACCCCGTCAGGTGTGGACCTGGCCGAGTTGGAAGCCCGGACCGCGCGGATCCGCATTCACGAACCCCTGTTCATCCCAGGGATGTTGCAGACGCCTGACTACGCACACGCGGTGATCTCGTCCGTCGAGAGCGAGGCGGCTCTGGTGGAGCGCTTCGTGAAGTTCCGGCTGGCGAGGCAGCGGATTCTCGCGAGTGAGGCGCTGGCCAGCTATCACGCCGTGATCCACGAGTCGGCGCTACGCGTCCGGGTGGGCGGCGCCAAGACCATGCGCAAGCAGCTGCTCCGGCTGATCGAGGTCGCGCGGCTGCCCAACGTGACGGTGCAGATCTTCCCGTTCGACGCCGGTGTCTACGCGGCTTTCAGTCGCCCCTTCGTCCTGTTCCGCGGGGCTACGCCCGAACTCGACACCGTGTACTTGGAGCACCCCCTGAACTCTGTCTTCCTCGGGGATGGAGAGCGCACCGACGAATACGCAAGAATGTTTGAACGGCTGGGCGGGCTGGCGCTCGCCCCCGTGAACCCGGAAGCCAGTCCTGAATCCCACGAGACTCAGGACTCGTTGAGCCTCATCCAGCACATCATGTACGGCCTGTAGGGGAGAAGGAGCCAGATGCCGCAGCTCAGTTGGCAGAAGTCGTCGTTCAGTACCGGCGGCTCCGGCGAGTGCGTCGAGCTGGCCGCAGGCCCCGGCCGTGTCCACCTCCGCGAGAGCGACCGCCCCGCCGAGATAGCCACCGCCACCCCCGCCGCCCTGCGCGGACTGCTCCACCACATCAAGGCGGGCGCAGCCCCCGCCCCCGCCCGCGACGCGTAGCTAACGGGCCGATATGGCCTCACGCCACATCGGCCACACCGACACCCCGCCGTGCGGCAGGCGCAGCTCGCGGCGCACGGTGAAGCCGAAGTGCTCGTAGAACGGGACGGTGTCGGCCGTGGAGGCCTCCAGGTAGGCCGGTGCCCCCGCCGCGTCGGCGCGGGCTAGTCCGGAGCGGAGCAGCGCGGCCCCGTGGCCCTGGCCGCGGGCGGCGGGGTCGGAGCCGATCACGGCGAGATACCAGTGCGGCTCGCTCGGCGTCTCGGCGCTGATCGCCTCGTGGCATTCCTTCAGCACGTCGGCCTGCTCGCCGAAGACGTCCCCGAGCTTCTCCAGCAGCTCGGGACCGGGCTCCCCGGCGCCGTCCTCCTTCGGCGGGAACCAGAAGGCGGCGCCGCCGCCGGTCGTTTCGCATCTGCCGTGGGGTCCGTAGTGGAGGTCGTGGAGGGTGGTGAAGTATCGCGTGAGCCGCTCGCTCCGCGTGCCCTCGTTCGGAAGGAGCTGTGCCAGCATGGGGTCGTCAGCGAAGGCCCGCGCCAGGGTTCGGCTCACTTCAGGGACGTCATCGGGGGTGATCGGCCTGGGAGTTGATGTCATCGCCATATCCTGATTGTGCAGATTGACGATCAAAGGGGCGTAAGGCGCCGGAAGCTGACGCGGCCGCCAGGTGTGACTCAGCCCTGCGCGGGCCTCGCGTAGCGGCGGAAGGCGGAGGTGTCCACGGTCCAGGGGCCGAGGGGGACCTGGTCACCGAAGATGTAGGGCGCCTTCTTCTGGTAGTGGGTCCCGCAGGGCTCGGTGTGCACCTCGACGGTGCCCTTCCTGGGGTCGACGATCAGGTAGTGCTCGATGCCCATGGCCGGGTACTCGGAGAGCTTCTCGACGTAGTCGTTCTCCGGGTTCGACGGAGACACGATCTCGACGACGGCGAGGACCTGCGTGGCGTCCACGGCCAGGCCTTCCTCGTCGAGCACCGCCTCAGGGATCACCACGGCATCGGGGCGGCGCATGCGGCCGAGCGAGGGGTGCTCGATCTCGGGACCGTTGGCGCAGATGTAGCCGGGGTGGGTGGCGGGGAGCTGCTCGTCCAGCTGCTTGCGGATGCGGCGGACCGTGCCCGCGTGGCGCTTCGGCGGGCACCTCATGGCCAGTACGGGACCCGACGGCCCGATCTCGACGCGCCATGAGCCTTCGAGCCGCTCGGCATAAGCCTCCAGCTCCTCGGCGACCGCGCGCATCTTGGCGTAGTCCATCAGCGCAGCGTAGCGGGGCGCCCCGCCAGAAATGCGTACATCCGGATGGCCTCCCCCCTCATACGGCCGGGCTAAATGTGCGGTTGGCCCGGTGTGCCGCGATATTTGCGGTATTGCGCGCACCCCGGACGCGCAGAGTGATCGAGGAGGCAGTTCATGCGTGGAGCCACGCACGCCAAGTGGGCCGCTTGTGCGGTGGCCGTCGCGCTTGCGGCGACGGCCTGTGGCGGGGGAAGCAGCGGTGGCGACGGCTCCGGGGTCGTGGGGTCCTCCTGGGGCGACCCGCAGAACCCGTTGGAGCCCGCGAACACGAACGAGGTGCAGGGCGGCAAGGTCCTCGACATGATCTTCCGGGGTCTGAAGCGGTACGACCCGAAGACCGGCGAGGCCAAGGACATGGTCGCGGAGTCCATCGAGACGAAGGACTCGCAGAACTTCACCGTCAAGCTCAAGGACGGGTGGAAGTTCAGCAACGGGGAAGCCGTCACCGCGAAGTCGTTCGTCGACGCCTGGAACTACGGGGCGCATCTGAAGAACAACCAGAAGAACTCCTACTTCTTCGGGTACATCGAGGGGTACGACAAGGTCCACCCGGAGAAGGGGGACCCGAGCGCCGAGACGCTGTCCGGGCTCAAGGTCGTCGACCCGCGGACCTTCACCGTGAAGCTCACGCAGAAGTTCTCCACCTGGCCCGAGACCCTCGGCTACCCGGCGTTCGCGCCGCTGCCCAAGGCGTTCTTCGACAACCGCTCGGCCTGGCTCTCCAAGCCCGTCGGCAACGGCCCGTACACCGTGAAGTCGTACCAGAAGGGCTCCAAGATGGAGCTCAGGAAGTGGGACGACTACAGCGGGGACGACAAGGCGCAGAACGGGGGAGTGGACCTCAAGGTCTACACCGACAACAACACCGCCTACACGGACCTGATGGCGGGCAACCTCGACCTCGTCGACGACGTGCCCGCGTCGCAGCTGAAGAACGTGAAGAGCGACCTCGGCGACCGGTACATCAACACCCCCGCCGGGATCATCCAGACGCTGTCCTTCCCGTTCTACGACAGCAAGTGGAACAAGGCGGGCTCGGAGAAGGTCCGCAGAGGGCTCTCCATGGCCATCAACCGGCCGCAGATCACCGAGACGATCTTCCAGAAGACCCGCACCCCCGCCAAGGACTGGACCTCGCCCGTGCTCGGCGAGGACGGCGGCTACAGCGAAAGCATCTGCGGCGACGCCTGCACGTACGACGCCGACCGGGCCAAGAAGCTCGTCGAGGAGGGCGGCGGCATCCCCGGCGGCACCCTGAAGATCTCGTACAACGCGGACACCGGCTCCCACAAGGAGTGGGTGGACGCCGTCTGCAACTCCATCAACAAGGCGCTCGGCAGCGGCAAGGCGTGCGTCGGCAACCCGATCGGCACGTTCGCCGACTTCCGCAGCCAGGCCTCGCAGCAGAAGCTGTCCGGCGCCTGGCGCGCGGGCTGGCAGATGGACTACCCGCTGATCCAGAACTTCCTCGCGCCGCTGTACTACACGGACGCGCCGTCCAACGACGGCAAGTACAGCAGCAAGGAGTTCGACAAGCTCGTCGACGAGGCCAACGCCGAGACGGACACCGCCAAGGCCGTCTCCACGTTCCAGGACGCCGAGAAGGTCCTCGCCAAGGACATGGCCGCCATCCCGCTCTGGTACCAGAACGGCAGCGCCGGCTATTCGGACCGCGTCTCCGACGTCTCGCTCAACCAGTTCAGCGTGCCCGTCTACGCGGAGATCAAGGTCAACTGAGCCGAGCGGAGCGGCCGTCCCCCCAGCGATCGGGGCGGCCGCTTCCCCTACCTCCGGAGCGAGCCCATGGGCCGATACGTGATCCGGCGCCTGCTGCAGATGATCCCGGTCTTCTTCGGCGCCACCCTGCTGATCTTCCTGATGGTCAACGTGATGGGCGACCCCGTCGCGGGCCTGTGCGGCGACCGCAAGTGCGACCCCGCGACCGCCGCCCGGCTCAAGCAGGAGTTCGGCCTCGACAAGCCCGTGGTGCAGCAATACGCGACCTACATGGGCAACGTCTTCACCGGTGACTTCGGCACCGCCTTCAACGGGCAGAAGGTCACCGAGCTGATGTCGTCCGCGTTCCCGGTCACGGTCCGGCTCACGCTCGTCGCCATCGTCTTCGAGATCGTCATCGGGATCAGCCTCGGCGTCCTCACGGGGCTGCGGCGCGGCAAGCCCGTCGACACGGTCGTGCTGCTCCTGACGCTGATCGTCATCTCGATCCCGACCTTCGTCACCGGCCTGCTGCTCCAGCTCCTCCTCGGCGTCGAATGGGGCGTCATCAAACCGTCCGTCTCCTCCGAGGCGACGGTCGACGAGCTGATCGTGCCGGGCCTCGTGCTCGCCTCCGTGTCCCTGGCGTACGTCACCCGCCTGACCCGGACCTCCATCGCCGAGAACCGCCGCGCCGACTACGTCCGCACCGCCGTCGCCAAGGGCCTGCCCCGGCGCCGCGTCGTCGTACGCCACCTGCTGCGCAACTCGCTCATCCCGGTCGTCACCTTCATCGGCACCGACGTGGGCGCGCTGATGGGCGGCGCCATCGTCACCGAGCGGATCTTCAACATCCACGGCGTCGGCTTCCAGCTCTACCAGGGCATCCTGCGGCAGAGCACCCAGACCGTCGTCGGCTTCGTGACGGTGCTCGTCCTCGTCTTCCTGGTGGCCAACCTCATCGTCGACCTCCTGTACGCCGTACTCGACCCGAGGATCCGCTATGTCTGAACCCACGGAGCAGGGGGGTGCCATCGCCGGGACCGGCGCGGGCGGCGCCATGGACCTCGCCACCAGCGAGGCGACGACGCTCACCCCGGGCGGCCCCGGCGGGCCCGAGGGCGGCGCCGCCGCGCCCGCCCGCAGCCTGTGGTCGGACGCCTGGCGCGATCTGCGGCGCAACCCGGTCTTCCTGATCTCGGGCCTGATCATCCTCTTCCTGGTCTTCATCTCCCTGTGGCCCTCGGCCATCGCCTCCGGCGACCCGCTGGACTGCGACCTCGCCAACGCCCAGAAGAGCTCCTCGCCCGGCCACCCCTTCGGCTTCGACGGGCAGGGCTGCGACGTCTACACGCGGACCGTGTACGGGGCCCGCGCCTCCGTCACCGTCGGCGTGTGCGCCACGCTCGGCGTCGCGGTCCTCGGCAGCGTGCTCGGCGGGCTCGCCGGGTTCTTCGGCGGCGTGTGGGACGCGATCCTCTCGCGGATCACCGACATCTTCTTCGCGATCCCGGTCGTGCTCGGCGGTCTGGTGCTGCTCTCGGTCGTCACCAGCAACACCGTCTGGCCGGTCATCGGCTTCATGGTCCTGCTCGGCTGGCCGCAGATCTCCCGCATCGCCCGCGGCTCGGTGATCACGGCGAAGCAGCACGACTACGTGCAGGCGGCCCGCGCCCTCGGCGCCTCCAACTCCCGCATGCTGCTTCGCCACATCGCGCCCAACGCCGTGGCCCCGGTCATCGTCGTCGCGACCATCGCGCTCGGTACGTACATCGCGCTCGAAGCGACCCTGTCGTACCTCGGCGTCGGCCTGAAGCCGCCCACCGTCAGCTGGGGCATCGACATCTCCGCCGCGTCCCAGTACATCCGCAACGCCCCGCACATGCTGCTCTGGCCCGCGGGCGCCCTCGCGGTCACCGTGCTCGCGTTCATCATGCTCGGCGACGCGGTGCGCGACGCCCTCGACCCGAAGCTGAGGTAGCGCCCATGGCGAACACGGCATCCAGTACGGCGGCGGCCACGCTGCTCGAAGTGCGCGATCTGCACGTGGAGTTCAAGACCCGTGACGGCGTCGCCAAGGCCGTCAACGGCGTCGACTACTCCGTCGCGGCCGGCGAGACCCTCGCCGTGCTCGGCGAGTCGGGCTCCGGCAAGTCCGTGACCGCGCAGGCGATCATGGGCATCCTCGACATGCCGCCCGGCCGGATCACCGGCGGCGAGATCCTCTTCCAGGGCCAGGACCTGCTGAAGCTCAAGGCGGAGGAGCGGCGCAGGATCCGCGGCGCGGGCATGGCGATGATCTTCCAGGACGCGCTGAGCTCCCTGAACCCCGTCCTCAGCGTCGGCGACCAGCTCGGCGAGATGTTCGTCGTCCACCGCGGCATGTCGCGCAAGGACGCGCGCGCCAAGGCCGTCGAGCTGATGGACCGCGTCCGCATCCCCGCCGCCAGGGAGCGCGTCGGCCAGTACCCGCACCAGTTCAGCGGCGGCATGCGCCAGCGCATCATGATCGCGATGGCGATGGCCCTGGAACCCGCGCTGATCATCGCCGACGAGCCGACCACCGCCCTGGACGTGACGGTCCAGGCACAGGTCATGGACCTCCTCGCCGAGCTGCAGCGCGAGCTCAACATGGGCCTGATCCTCATCACCCACGACCTGGGCGTCGTCGCCGACGTCGCCGACACCATCGCCGTCATGTACGCGGGCCGCATCGTCGAGAAGGCCCCCGTCCACGAGATCTACAAGGCCCCCGCGCACCCGTACACCCGCGGCCTGCTCGACTCCATCCCGCGCCTCGACCAGAAGGGCCAGGACCTCTACGCCATCAAGGGCCTGCCGCCCAACCTCATGAACATCCCGCCCGGCTGCGCCTTCAACCCCCGCTGCCCGCTGGCCAAGGACGTGTGCCGCACCGACGTGCCGCCGCTCGCGAAGGTCGAGTACGAGGGGCTCGCGGGGGAGCGGCGCAGTGCCTGCCACTTCTGGAAGGAGTGCCTCCGTGGCTGAGCCGACCGCCGAGCCGATTCTGGAAGTGCGGGGCCTCGTCAAGCACTACCCGCTGACCCAGGGAATCCTGATCAAGAAGCAGGTGGGTGCCGTCAAGGCCGTCGACGGCGTCGACTTCGACCTCGGGCGCGGCGAGACCCTGGGCATCGTGGGCGAGTCGGGCTGCGGCAAGTCCACGGTCGCCAAGATGCTGGTCAACCTGGAGCGGCCGACGGCGGGCGCGATCCGCTTCAAGGGCGAGGACATCACGAAGCTGTCCGGGCGCGCCCTGAAGGCGGTCCGCCGCAACATCCAGATGGTGTTCCAGGACCCGTACACGTCCCTGAACCCCCGGATGACCGTCGGCGACATCATCGGCGAGCCGTACGAGATCCATCCGGAGGTCGCGCCGAAGGGCTCGCGGCGCGCGAAGGTCCAGGAACTCCTCGACGTCGTCGGCCTCAACCCCGAGTACATCAACCGCTATCCGCACCAGTTCTCCGGCGGGCAGCGGCAGCGCATCGGCATCGCGCGCGGGCTCGCCCTGCGGCCGGAAGTCATCGTCGCCGACGAGCCGGTGTCCGCGCTCGACGTCTCCGTGCAGGCGCAGGTGGTCAACCTCCTGGAGAAGCTCCAGAACGAGTTCGACCTGAGTTACGTCTTCATCGCCCACGACCTGTCGATCGTGCGGCACATCTCCGACCGGGTCGGCGTCATGTACCTCGGGCGGATCGTCGAGGTGGGCACGGACGAGGAGATCTACGAGCATCCGACGCACCCCTACACCCAGGCGCTCCTGTCCGCGGTGCCCGTGCCCGATCCCGAGGCGCGGGAGCATCGTGAGCGGGTCATTCTGAGCGGGGACGTGCCCTCGCCGGCCAATCCGCCGTCGGGGTGCCGGTTCCGTACGCGGTGCTGGAAGGCGCAGGAGCGGTGTGCGCTTGAGGTGCCGGCGCTTGCCGTTCCCGCGGAGTTCCGCGGGGTCGCCGGGGCGGCGGCCCATGACTCGGCGTGCCATTTCGCGGAGGAGAAACACGTGGTGCCGTGACCTTCGCGGGGCGCCCCAGACCCGCCCCTTTACCCAAAACCAGGG
>NZ_JBHYJH010000073.1:0-45333 GCF_042740445.1 Streptomyces sp. NPDC059003
GCGGACAACCTCGCGGTCTGAGCCGCACCGCGCCAAGGCCCCGCCGACCTGTCGATGGCCCCGCCGATCCGCACGGCGGGGCCTTCGTGCGCCCGAAAACAGGGGGTTCCGCGCTCACCCGTGCACCCCTGTGAAACGGGTGAGCGCAAAGTGAAGCGTGGTGTTTCTCACTACCGGACAGTATTGCCTCCGGGCGCCCGCTCGATGTCACCCAGCGGCCCTCGGAGAGGTAGGGTCGGAGGCGGTCGGGGACATCCCAATACATCTCGCCGGCGTCTCAGACCGGCGTACCAACGAGGAGATCGGTTCGTGACGATCCGCGTAGGCATCAACGGCTTTGGTCGCATCGGGCGCAACTACTTCCGCGCTCTCCTTGAGCAGGGTGCGGACATCGAGATCGTGGCTGTCAACGACCTGGGTGACACCGCGACCACGGCTCACCTGCTCAAGTACGACACCATCCTGGGCCGCCTCAAGGCCGAGGTGTCGCACACCGAGGACACCATCACGGTCGACGGTCACACCATCAAGGTCCTCTCCGAGCGCAACCCCGCGGACATCCCGTGGGGCCAGCTGGGCGTCGACATCGTGATCGAGTCCACCGGCATCTTCACCAAGCGCGAGGACGCCGCCAAGCACCTCGCCGGTGGCGCCAAGAAGGTCCTCATCTCGGCTCCGGCCAAGGACGAGGACATCACCATCGTGATGGGCGTCAACCAGGACAAGTACGACGCGGCGAACCACCACGTCATCTCCAACGCCTCCTGCACCACCAACTGCGTGGCGCCGATGGCCAAGGTCCTCGACGAGAACTTCGGCATCGTCCGCGGCCTGATGACGACCGTCCACGCGTACACGAACGACCAGCGCATCCTGGACTTCCCGCACAAGGACCTGCGCCGCGCCCGCGCCGCCGCCGAGAACATCATCCCGACCACCACCGGCGCCGCCAAGGCCACCGCCCTGGTCCTGCCGCAGCTCAAGGGCAAGCTGGACGGCATCGCCATGCGCGTCCCGGTCCCCACCGGCTCCGCCACGGACCTGGTCGTCGAGCTCTCCCGCGAGGTCACCAAGGACGAGGTCAACGCCGCGTTCAAGAAGGCCGCCGACGGCGAGCTCAAGGGCATCCTGTACTACACCGAGGACGAGATCGTGTCCTCGGACATCGTCAGCGACCCGGCGTCCTGCACCTTCGACTCCTCCCTGACCATGGTCCAGGAGGGCAACTCGGTGAAGATCCTCGGCTGGTACGACAACGAGTGGGGCTACTCCAACCGCCTCGTCGACCTCACGGTCTTCGTCGGCGGCCAGCTCTGAGCCGTCCGCGCTCGTAGAGCAGGCACCATGATGTGCGCGGCAGGGTCCGGACCATGCGAGTCCGGACCCTGCCGCACGTCACAGCCCTCCCAGGAGCCCTTCTCAAGGAGTCCCACCACATGAAGACGATCGACGAACTCCTCGCCGGCGGTGTCGCGGGCAAGCGGGTCTTCGTCCGCGCCGACCTGAACGTGCCGCTGGACGGAACCACCATCACCGACGACGGCCGCATCCGCGCCGTCGTGCCCACCGTCAAGGCCCTCGCCGGCGCGGGCGCCCGCGTGGTCGTCGCCTCGCACCTGGGCCGCCCCAAGGGCGCCCCGGACCCCGCCTTCTCGCTCGCCCCGGCCGCCGCCCGCCTCGGTGAACTCCTGGGCGCGGACGTCTCGTTCGCCACCGACACGGTCGGCGACTCCGCCAAGGCCACCGTCGCGGGCCTCGCCGACGGCCAGGTCGCCGTCGTGGAGAACCTCCGCTTCAACGCCGGTGAGACGGCCAAGGACGACGCCGAGCGCGGCGCCTTCGCCGACCGGCTCGCCGAGCTCGCCGACGTGTACGTGGGCGACGGCTTCGGCGCCGTGCACCGCAAGCACGCGTCCGTCTTCGACCTGCCGGCCCGGCTGCCGCACTACGCCGGCTACCTGATCGCCACCGAGGTCGGCGTCCTCAAGAAGCTCACCGAGGACGTCAAGCGCCCCTACGCGGTCGTGCTCGGCGGCGCCAAGGTCTCCGACAAGCTCGGCGTCATCGACCACCTCCTGGAGAAGGCCGACCGCATCCTCATCGGCGGCGGCATGGCCTACACCTTCCTCAAGGCCCTGGGGCACGAGGTCGGCATCTCGCTCCTGCAGGAGGACCAGGTCCCGGCGGTCAAGGAGTACATGAAGCGCGCCGAGGAGCGCGGCGTGGAGTTCGTCCTCCCCGTCGACGTCCTGGTCTCGGCCGACTTCCCGGACCTGAAGACCAAGGCCCCGGCCAACCCCACCACGGTCGCCGCGACCGCCATCCCGGCCGACCAGGAGGGCCTGGACATCGGTCCGGAGACCCGCAAGCTGTACGCTTCGAAGCTCGCCGACGCGGCCACCGTCTTCTGGAACGGTCCGATGGGTGTCTTCGAGCACCCCGACTACGCCGAGGGCACCAAGGCGGTCGCCCAGGCACTGCTCGACTCGCCGGCCTTCACGGTCGTCGGCGGTGGCGACTCGGCCGCCGCCGTGCGCCTGCTCGGCTTCGACGAGAATGCCTTCGGCCACATTTCGACCGGTGGCGGCGCCTCCCTCGAGTACCTCGAGGGCAAGACGCTCCCCGGCCTCGCCGCACTGGAGAACTGACCCCCTCATGACGAATCAGACCACTCGCACGCCGCTGATGGCGGGCAACTGGAAGATGAACCTCAACCACCTCGAGGCCATCGCCCACGTCCAGAAGCTCGCCTTCGCGCTCGCCGACAAGGACTACGAGGCCGTCGAGGTCGCCGTCCTGCCGCCCTTCACCGACCTGCGCTCCGTGCAGACCCTGGTCGACGGCGACAAGCTCAAGATCAAGTACGGCGCCCAGGACATCTCGGCGTCCGACTCCGGCGCGTACACCGGTGAGATCTCGGGCCCGATGCTCTCCAAGCTGAAGTGCACGTACGTGGCCGTCGGCCACTCCGAGCGCCGCCAGTACCACAACGAGAGCGACGAGCTCTGCAACGCCAAGGTCAAGGCGGCCTTCAAGCACGGCATCACGCCGATCCTGTGCGTCGGCGAGGAGCTGGAGATCCGTGAGGCGGGCAACGCCGTCGCGCACACGCTCGCGCAGGTCGAGGGCGGCCTCAAGGACCTCCCGGCCGAGCAGGCCGAGTCGATCGTGATCGCGTACGAGCCCGTCTGGGCCATCGGCACCGGCAAGGTCTGCGGCGCCGACGACGCGCAGGAGGTCTGCGCGGCCATCCGCGGCAAGCTCGCCGAGCTGTACACGCAGGACGTGGCCGACAAGATCCGCATCCAGTACGGCGGCTCCGTGAAGTCCGGCAACGTCGCCGAGATCATGGCGAAGCCCGACATCGACGGCGCCCTGGTGGGCGGCGCGTCCCTGGACGCCGACGAGTTCGTCAAGATCGTTCGCTTCGGCGAGCAGTGAGTATGCGGTAGCGGCGATACGTCGTACCCTTGCGGGGGCCGGGTGGCTTGCCATCGGGCCCCCGTCGTCGATTCAGATCCGAGGAAGTTGGTCCAGCCGTGGTTATGGGGTTCTCGATCGCCCTGATCGTCTTCAGCCTGCTGATGATGCTGCTGGTGCTGATGCACAAGGGCAAGGGCGGCGGACTTTCCGACATGTTCGGTGGCGGAATGCAGTCGTCGGTCGGCGGGTCCTCGGTCGCCGAGCGCAACCTCGACCGCATCACCGTCGTGGTCGGTCTGCTCTGGTTCGCCTGCATTGTCGTGCTCGGCATCCTCATGAAGGTGAACAACTGAGACACCCGACCGCAGGCGCGGCCCGTCCGCCCCGCCACGGCGGTCCCGCCCTGAAGTCCCGCTCATAGCCCCATGTTCCGTACGCGCCCGCGCGCGCGGCTTATCATGGGGCTTGCGTGTCGGGGTGGGGTGTAACTCCCAACACTGGACGCGCGTTGGGCCTTACGTAGACTGAGGCGCCCGCAGCGGAGCCGGCAGTCGACCCCGCGGCGCAGCCGCCGTTCGACACAGGCAGCACCATCACGCAGGGAGTTACGACCGTGGCAAGTGGCAACGCGATCCGTGGTAGCCGGGTCGGGGCGGGGCCGATGGGCGAGGCCGAGCGCGGCGAGTCCGCGCCACGACTGCGCATCTCCTTCTGGTGCTCGAACGGGCATGAGACGCAGCCGAGCTTCGCCAGCGACGCCCAGGTCCCCGACACCTGGGACTGCCCCCGCTGCGGCTTTCCGGCAGGCCAGGACCGGGACAACCCGCCGGACCCGCCGCGCACCGAGCCGTACAAGACGCACCTCGCGTACGTCCGCGAGCGGCGCAGCGACGCGGACGGCGAGGCGATCCTCGCCGAGGCGCTCGCGAAACTGCGGGGC
The DNA here is from genome assembly GCF_042740445.1 of Streptomyces sp. NPDC059003. Taxonomy (NCBI): domain Bacteria; kingdom Bacillati; phylum Actinomycetota; class Actinomycetes; order Kitasatosporales; family Streptomycetaceae; genus Streptomyces; species Streptomyces sp. NPDC059003. Next base: position 4,364 of record NZ_JBHYJH010000073.1, read on the forward strand.
GAGATCTAGAAGTTGACGGCCGGGGGGGCGCCCACCGGGTGCCCCCCCGCGCCGGGGCGGGCGCCCCCGCACCGGAGTCTTTGTGGTGGTGCTTTTTCTTGGGGGCGGGCGGCGGGCCCCCCCCCGGCCCCCGGGCCGGAGCCGTTACGGCGCCGCGCTCTCGGGTGACTGTCAGTGGTGCCCCCTACCGTGGTGGGTGGATCGTGAATCGCCCGACGAGCGGGGGGAGTTGTGGTGCTCCTGCACATCCCCGCGCATCGCCGCGCCCGCGCGCCCGCCGAGGTCGGCGGGGGTGCGCTCGACGTCGCCCTCGCCGCCGGGGCGGCACACCTATTCCCAAGTCGGCCGACAGCGGACAGACGCCTCAAACCGCACGCTGATCAACTAGGTTGGGGAGGGCAGCGGGGCGTACGCACGGTACTCAGGTTGTACGAGAGAAGGCTGAAGTCCAGATGAATGCAGATGGCCGCACGAAGCTCACTCAGATGGCCGAGTGGACCGCTCTGGCCAAGCACCGGGAGCAGCTGGGGGAGGTGCAGCTGCGGGAGCTGTTCGCCGCCGACCCGGCGCGCGGCACCGGGTACACCCTCCAGGTCGGCGACCTGCACGTCGACTACTCCAAGCACCTGGTGACCGACGAGACCCTGGCGCTGCTCCGCGACCTCGCCGCGGCGACGGACGTCTTCGGGCTGCGGGACGCCATGTTCCGCGGCGAGAAGATCAACACGACGGAGGGCCGCGCGGTCCTGCACACCGCGCTGCGCGCCCCGCGCGAGGCGGCCGTCGAGGTCGACGGCGAGAACGTGGTGCCGGGCGTGCACGCCGTGCTCGACAAGATGTCCGCCTTCGCCGAGCAGATCCGCTCCGGCGCCTGGACCGGCCACACCGGCAAGCGCATCAAGAACGTCGTCAACGTCGGCATCGGCGGCTCCGACCTCGGCCCGGCCATGGCGTACGAGGCGCTGCGCGCCTTCACGGACCGCGACCTGACCGTCCGCTTCGTCTCCAACGTCGACGGCGCCGACCTGCACGAGGCGGTGCGGGACCTGGACGCGGCGGAGACGCTGTTCATCATCGCCTCGAAGACGTTCACGACGATCGAGACGATCACGAACGCCACGTCCGCGCGGGACTGGCTCCTCACCGAGCTGCGCGCCGACCAGAGCGCGGTCGCCAAGCACTTCGTGGCCCTGTCGACGAACGCCGAGAAGGTGGCGGACTTCGGCATCGACACGGCCAACATGTTCGAGTTCTGGGACTGGGTCGGCGGGCGCTACTCGTACGACTCGGCGATCGGGCTCTCGCTGATGATCGCCATCGGCCCGGACCGGTTCCGGGAGATGCTCGACGGCTTCCACCTCGTCGACGAGCACTTCCGCACGGCGCCCGCCGAGGCCAACGTGCCGCTGCTGCTCGGCCTCCTCGGCATCTGGTACGGCAACTTCCACGACGCGCAGTCGCACGCGGTGCTTCCGTACTCGCACTACCTGTCCAAGTTCACCGCGTACCTGCAGCAGCTGGACATGGAGTCCAACGGCAAGTCCGTGGACCGCGACGGCGATCCGGTCGGATGGCAGACGGGACCGGTCGTGTGGGGCACGCCCGGCACGAACGGGCAGCACGCTTACTACCAGCTGATCCACCAGGGCACGAAGCTGATCCCGGCCGACTTCATCGGCTTCGCCGAGCCGGTCGCGGACCTGCGGCCGGGCCTGGTCGCCCAGCACGACCTGCTGATGGCCAACTTCTTCGCGCAGACGCAGGCCCTCGCCTTCGGCAAGACGCCGGACGAGGTGCGCGCTGAGGGCGTGGCGGAGGAGCTCGTCCCGCACAAGACGTTCAAGGGCAACCACCCGACGACGACGATCCTCGCGCGCGAGCTCACCCCGTCGGTCCTCGGCCAGCTGATCGCGCTGTACGAGCACAAGGTGTTCGTGCAAGGAGCCGTATGGAACATCGACTCGTTCGACCAGTGGGGCGTGGAGCTCGGTAAGGTCCTGGCCAAGCGGGTGGAGCCCGCACTGACCGAGGGCACCGACGTGCCGGGGCTCGACGCGTCCACGCAGGCCCTGGTCGCCAAGTACCGGGAGCTGCGCGGGCGTTGAGCCCTGCACTCGGGCGTTGAGCCCCGCACGAGGGTCCCCCGGGCCGCACGTAGGGCCCGGGGGATTCCCGTAGCGTGACCGACGGACCCTCGCAGGGACCGGAGGATTCCGGTGCGCCCGCCGGTCGCCGTCGCCTACGATCCCGGCATCGACTGCTCGCAGTGCCATCGGGGGAGGCATCGGCATGAGCCGCACCGGGACCGTGAACAGGGAGCGTTCGCTGCTGTGGCCCAAGGAGGCGGCGCAGTGGGTCTTCGCCCCGGCCTGGCTGCCCGATCCGGTCGACCCGCTGGTGGAGGGCCTCAAGCGGTACCGGGTCGTCGCGGGCCTGATCGCGGCGTGTGGTGTCTACACCGTCGTGGCCGGGGGCTTCGACGTCTCGGAGGCCCTGGAGAACCTCGTCGTGGCCTCGCTGGTGCTGCTGATCGTCACGCCCCTGACCGTGGGCGCGATGCTGTTCGTCTGGCGCCGCAGCGGCCCCCTGGCCGCGCTCAGGGGCCCGCTGTTCGCGTCACTGCGGCTGCTCCTCGGGTTCATCGCGGCCGTCATCGGCACGGTGCTGCTGCTCGGCCAGGGCGGCGGCATCACGGGCCCCGGCATCTTCGTCGTGGCACCCGTCGTCTTCTGGCTCATGGCCTTCGTCATCCGCGCCGCCGTCCAGATCAACCGCAACTTCTTCGGCACCGCGGCCGTCCACCGCTGTCTGCCGCCCCTGCTCGCGACGGTCACGACCTGGCTGATGGCCCTGCCCGACCTCGTCACCGGTGATCTGCACGGCCTGAGCCTGACCATGGGAGCGATCTTCATCCTGGGCGCGCCCGTGACGGTCACCGGCATCGCCCTCCTCGAAATGCACCGCCTCCGCCGCTTCCACGGCATCCGCCTGCTGGCCCACCCCCACCTGCGGGGCCATGCCTCGGGGTGACAGAGGCCCGGGCTGAAGGGGCGCCCGGCACCCACGTTCACCCGGACGGCTGCCGCCCGGCGACGGCCAGGGATGGCGCGGTCGGGGCCGGAGCGACGCACAGGGCCCGCCGCAGCGCGGGTACCCAGGGTGGTCCGCGCCTGTCCCGCCCCCGCCCAAGAAGCGCCGGGTCTGGCCCTGGGTGCTCCTGGGTGTGGCCCTGCTGCTCGCAGGCGGTTGCGCGGCGCTGATCGTGACGATCGGGTACGAGGTCGACAAGGAGTCGAAGCGCGAGGTCACCGTCACGTACGAGGTGACAGGTGACGCCAAGGGCCTCACGATCACCTACTCGACCTACAGCGACGGCGCTCTCGCGGTGAACCAGGTGAGTGACGTCGACCCGCCGTGGCACGAGGAACTGACGACGAACGGGTTCGTCAAGGGCGGGAGGCTCGTCGTCACCACGGGTGCCTCCGGCGGCACGGTCCACTGCAAGGCCACCGCCGACGGGACCACGCGCACCGCCATGGCCAGCGGGACCTTCGCCACCGCCGTCTGTGACGGCTTCTGAGGACAGCATGCCGACGGGCCCCGCTCCGGGAGAGGAGCGGGGCCCGTCGGCGAACACCGCACACGGCGGTGCGCGTCAGCCGGTCAGGGCGACGCCGGGGGATACAGGTCCCGCGGCAGCTGGGACGCCGCCGCCGCGTCCAGGAGCCACAGGGTGCGGGAGCGGCCGTGGGCGCCCGCTGCCGGGGCCTGGACCTCGCCCGCGCCCGAGAGGGCGATGGCCGCGGCCTTCGCCTTGTCCTCGCCCGCCGCGAGCAGCCACACCTCGCGGGCCGACCGGATCGCCGGAAGGGTCAGCGAGATGCGGGTGGGCGGCGGCTTCGGCGCGCCGTGCACGCCGACGACCATGCGCTCGGTCTCCCGCACCGCGGGCAGCTCCGGGAACAGCGACGCGACGTGCGTGTCCGGGCCGACGCCCAGCATCAGGACGTCGAACGTCGGCACGGGGCCATGGTCCTCGGGACCGGCCGCCGCCGCGAGCTCCGCCGCGTACGCCGCCGCTGCCGCGTCCGCGCCGTCCCCGTCGACGCCCACCGCGTACGGGCCGTCCGACGCGGGCATCGGATGCACCCGCGCCGGATCGAGCGGCACCGAGTCGAGGAGCGCCTCGCGGGCCTGCGTGTGGTTGCGCTCCGGGTCGCCCTCCGGCAGGAACCGCTCGTCGCCCCACCACAGGTCGAGCCGCGACCAGTCCACGGCGTCGCGCGCGGGCGCCGAACTCAGCGCCGCGAGCAGGCCGTTGCCGTTGCGGCCGCCCGTGAGCACCACGGAGGCGAAGCCGCGGGCCGCCTGGGCGTCGACGATCTTCGTGATCAGACGGGCCGCGGCGGCCTGCGCCATCAGCTCCTTGTCTCGGTGGACGACGAGCTGCGGAGCCGTACTCACTTGGCGGCCGCCTTCTTGGCCGGAGCCTTCTTCGCGGCGGCCGGCTTCTTCGACTCCGGGCCGTCTCCTGCCGGGGCCGCGTCCGAGTTCGCGTCGGCGGTCTTGGCCGCTCCCGCCGTGGACTCCGGCGCGGTCGCGTCCGAGGACGCCATCGGTCCCGCCGCCGCCTCGCCGAGCCGGTCCACGCCGAACTTCAGCGCCGACGCGTACGTGTCGTCGGGGTCGAGGCGCCGCAGCTCCTCCGCGATCAGCTCGGACGTCTCGCGGCGCTTGAGCGCCACCGCGCGGTCCGGCTGGCCCTGGATGGAGAGCGTGGCGAGCGAGCCGTCCGCCCGGTCGAGCACGATCGGGCCGCAGTTCGTCTCCATGCGGACGCCGGTCAGGCCCGGGCCCGTGGACAGGGTGCGCTTCACCGGCACGGCGAGCCGGTCGGCGAGCCACATCGCGAGCAGCTCGACGCTCGGGTTGAACTCCTCGCCCTCCACCTCGGCGGCCGTGACCTCGCACGTGACCTGGTCGAGCGCGGCCGCGAGCATGGAGCGCCACGGCGTGATGCGGGTCCAGGACAGGTCGGTGTCGCCCGGGTGGTAGGACTCTGCGCGCGCGGTGAGCTCCTGGATGGGCTGCTCGGCGGCGTACGTGTCCGTCACGCGGCGCTGGGCGAGCGCGCCCAGCGGGTCGCCCACGGGGTCGAGCGGCGCGTTGACCGGCCACCACGCGACGACCGGCGCGTCCGGGAGGAGCAGCGGCAGGACCACCGACTGGGCGTGGTTCAGGACCTCGCCGTACAGGCGCAGGATGACCGTTTCGCCCGTGCCCGCGTCCGCGCCCACGCGCACCTCGGCGTCGAGGCGCGACGACGTGCGGTCGCGCGGCGAGCGCGAGACGCGCTTGATGACGACGAGGGTGCGCGAGGGGTGCTCGCGCGAGGCCTCGTTCGCGGCCCGCAGGGCGTCGTACGCGTTCTCCTCGTCGGTGACGATGACGAGGGTGAGGACCATGCCGACGGCCGGCGTGCCGATCGCGCGGCGGCCCTGCACGAGCGCCTTGTTGATCTTGCTGGCCGTGGTGTCCGTAAGGTCGATCTTCATGGCCGACGCCAGCTCCGTCCGTCTCGTGCGAGCATTTCGTCCGCCTCGACCGGGCCCCACGTTCCGGCCGGGTACTGCGCGGGCGTGCCGTTGGCGTCCCAGTACTCCTCGATCGGGTCGAGGATCTTCCAGGACAGCTCGACCTCCTCCGTGCGCGGGAAGAGGTTGGCGTCGCCGAGCAGGACGTCCAGGATGAGGCGCTCGTACGCCTCCGGGCTGGACTCGGTGAAGGACTCGCCGTACGCGAAGTCCATCGACACGTCCCTGATCTCCATGGACGTGCCCGGCACCTTCGAGCCGAAGCGGACCGTGATGCCCTCGTCCGGCTGGACGCGGATCACGATCGCGTTCTGCCCGAGCTCCTCCGTCGCCGTGTGGTCGAAGGGGGAGTGCGGGGCGCGCTGGAAGACGACCGCGATCTCCGTGACGCGGCGGCCGAGGCGCTTGCCGGTGCGCAGGTAGAAGGGGACGCCCGCCCAGCGGCGGTTGTCCACCTCCAGCTTGACGGCGGCGTACGTGTCGGTCTTCGACTTGGGGTCGATGCCGTCTTCCTGGAGGTAGCCGACGGCCTTCTCGCCGCCCTGCCACCCGGCCGCGTACTGCCCGCGCACCGTGTCGCGGCCCAGGTCCTTCGGGAGCCGCACCGCGCCGAGCACCTTGGCCTTCTCGGCGACGAGCGCGTCCGCGTCGAAGGAGGCGGGCTCCTCCATGGCCGTGAGCGCCATCAGCTGGAGCAGGTGGTTCTGGATCACGTCACGGGCGGCGCCGATGCCGTCGTAGTAGCCGGCGCGGCCGCCGATGCCGATGTCCTCGGCCATGGTGATCTGCACGTGGTCGACGTACGACCGGTTCCAGATCGGCTCGAACATCTGGTTGGCGAAGCGGAGCGCCAGGATGTTCTGGACGGTCTCCTTGCCCAGGTAGTGGTCGATCCGGAAGACCTGGTCCGGCGAGAAGACCTCGTGGACGATGCGGTTCAGGTCCTCGGCCGACTCCAGGTCGTGCCCGAAGGGCTTCTCGATGACCGCCCGGCGCCAGGAGCCGTCCGGGGCGTCCGCGAGCCCGTGCTTCTTCAGCTGCTGCACGACCTGCGGGAAGAACTTCGGCGGCACGGAGAGGTAGAAGGCGAAGTTGCCGCCCGTGCCCTGCTTCTTGTCCAGGTCCTGGATGGTCGCCTTCAGCTGCTCGAAGGCGTCGTCGTCGTCGAAGTTGCCCTGGACGAAGCGCATGCCCTGGATGAGCTGCTGCCAGACCTCCTCGCGGAAGGGCGTGCGCGCGTGCTCCTTGACCGCGTCGTGCACCTCCTGCGCGAAGTCCTCGTCCTGCCACTCGCGGCGGGCGAAGCCGATGAGCGAGAAGCCCGGCGGGAGGAGCCCGCGGTTGGCCAGGTCGTACACGGCGGGCATCAGCTTTTTACGGGACAAATCGCCCGTGACGCCAAAGATGACCAGGCCCGACGGCCCCGCGATGCGCGGGAGCCGTCGGTCCGCGGCGTCACGCAGCGGATTGCTGCTTGACAAGGTTTCAGCCCTCCGAAGGGGCGAGGCGCTTCAGCTCCGCCTCGGTCGACTCGAGCAGGTCGTTCCAGGACGCCTCGAACTTCTCGACGCCCTCGTCCTCGAGGAGCTGCACGACCTCGTCGTAGCTGATCCCGAGCTTCTCGACGGCCTCGATCTCGGCGCGCGACTGGTCGTACGTCCCGGCGATCGTGTTGCCCGTGATCTGCCCGTGGTCGGCGGTGGCCTCCAGGGTGGCCTCCGGCATGGTGTTGACCGTGCCCGGGGCGACCAGGTCGTCGACGTACAGCGTGTCCTTGTACGCCTTGTCCTTCACGCCCGTCGACGCCCACAGCGGGCGCTGCTTGTTGGCGTGCGCCTTGTCCAGGGCGGCCCAGCGGTCCGAGGAGAAGACCTCCTCGTACGCCTCGTACGCGAGGCGGGCGTTGGCCAGGGCGGCCTTGCCGCGCGCGGCCTTGGCCTCGTCGGTGCCCAGCTTGTCGATGCGCTTGTCGATCTCGGTGTCCACGCGGGACACGAAGAACGACGCCACCGAGTGGATCTTCGAAAGGTCCAGGCCGCGCTCCTTGGCCTTCTCCAGGCCCGCCAGGTACGCCGCCATGACCTCGCGGTAGCGCTCCAGGGAGAAGATCAGCGTCACGTTGACGCTGATGCCGAGGCCGATGACCTCGGTGATCGCCGGGAGGCCCGCCTTGGTGGCCGGAATCTTGATCAGCGTGTTCGGCCGGTCCACCAGCCACGCCAGCTGCTTGGCCTCGGCGACCGTCGCCGCCGTGTTGTGCGCGAGGCGCGGGTCGACCTCGATGGACACCCGGCCGTCCTGGCCCTCGGTCGCGTCGAACACCGGACGCAGGATGTCGGCGGCGTCCCGGACGTCCGCCGTGGTGATCATGCGGATCGCCTCTTCGACGGTGACCTTGCGCGCGGCGAGGTCGGCGAGCTGCTGCTCGTAGCCGTCGCCGGACGAGATCGCCTTCTGGAAGATCGACGGGTTGGTCGTGACGCCCACGACGTGCTGCTGGTCGATCAGTTCGGCGAGGTTGCCGGACGTGATCCGCTTGCGCGACAGGTCGTCCAGCCAGATCGCGACGCCTTCGTCGGAGAGGCGCTTGAGTGCGTCTGTCATGGAATTACATCTCCTACTTGGTCGTATATGGGCGTCAGCGCTGAGCTGCGGCGATCCCCGTAGTTGAATCAAGCACAGCCCGGGCCGCGGCGGCGATCGCGTCGGCGGTGAAACCGAACTCGCGGAAGAGCACCTTGCCGTCCGCCGAAGCACCGAAGTGCTCAAGGGACACGATGCGGCCCGCGTCGCCGACGTACTTGTGCCAGGTCAGGCCGATGCCCGCCTCGACGGCCACGCGCGCCTTCACGGCGGGCGGCAGCACGCTGTCGCGGTACCCCTGGTCCTGCTCCTCGAACCACTCCACCGACGGCATCGAGACGACCCGCGTCGGCACGCCCGCGGCCTGCAGCTGCTCGCGCGCCTCGACCGCCAGGTGCACCTCGGAGCCGGTGCCGATCAGGACGACCTCGGGCGCTGTGTTCTGCCCGGAGGGCCCTTCGGCCTCGAAGAGCACGTAACCGCCCTTCGCCGCGTCCTCGTTGGCCTCGTACGTCGGCACGCCCTGGCGGGTGAGCGCAAGGCCGTGCGGGGCGCCCTTGCCGAACACCTTCGTGTAGCGCTTGAGGATCTCGCGCCACGCGATCGCGGTCTCGTTGGCGTCCGCGGGGCGGACCACGTTCAGGCCCGGGATGGCGCGCAGCGACGCCAGGTGCTCGACCGGCTGGTGCGTCGGGCCGTCCTCGCCGAGGCCGATGGAGTCGTGCGTCCACACGTACGTCACCGGCAGGTGCATCAGCGCGGACAGGCGCACGGCGTTGCGCATGTAGTCGGAGAACACCAGGAAGGTGCCGCCGTAGATGCGGGTGTTGCCGTGCAGCGCGATGCCGTTCATCTCCGCGGCCATGGAGTGCTCGCGGATGCCGTAGTGGATCGTGCGGCCGTACGGGTGCGCCTCGGGCAGCGGGTTGTCCGCGGGCAGGAACGACGACGTCTTGTCGATCGTGGTGTTGTTCGAGCCCGCGAGGTCGGCGGAGCCGCCCCACAGCTCGGGGATCACCGCGCCGAGCGCCTGCAGGACCTTGCCGGACGCGGCACGCGTCGCGACGCCCTTGCCCGCCTCGAAGACCGGGAGCTTCTCCTCCCAGCCCGCGGGCAGCTCACCGGCGGCGATCCGGTCGAACTCGGCCGCGCGCCCGGCGTTCGCGGTGCGCCAGGCGGCGAAGGACTTCTCCCACTCGGCCTTGGCCTGGGCACCGCGGTCGAGCGCCTCGCGGGTGTGTGCGAGGACCTCGTCGGCGACCTCGAAGGTCTGCTCCGGGTCGAAGCCCAGGACGCGCTTGGTGGCCGCGACCTCCTCGTCACCGAGCGCCGAGCCGTGCGCGGCCTCGGTGTTCTGCGCGTTCGGGGCGGGCCAGGCGATGATCGAGCGCATCGCGATGAAGGACGGCTTGTCCGTCACGGCCTTGGCGGCCTGGATCGCGGCGTAGAGGGCGGCCGGGTCGAGGTCGCCGTTCTCCTTCGGCTGTACGCGCTGCACGTGCCAGCCGTACGCCTCGTACCGCTTGATCGTGTCCTCGGAGACCGCGGTCTCCGTGTCGCCCTCGATCGAGATGTGGTTGTCGTCCCACAGCAGGATCAGATTGCCGAGCTTCTGGTGCCCGGCCATGGAGGACGCCTCGGCGGAGATGCCCTCCTGGAGGCAGCCGTCACCGGCGATCGCGTAGATGAAGTGGTCGAACGGCGACTCGCCGGCCGCGGCGTCCGGGTCGAAGAGGCCGCGCTCGTAGCGGGCGGCCATGGCCATGCCCACGGCGTTGGCGACGCCCTGGCCGAGCGGGCCCGTCGTCGTCTCGACGCCGACCGTGTGGCCGTACTCCGGGTGCCCGGGGGTCTTCGAGCCCCAGGTGCGGAACGCCTTGAGGTCGTCGAGCTCAAGGCCGAAACCGGCCAGGTACAGCTGGACGTACAGCGTCAGGGACGAGTGGCCCGCGGAGAGCACGAACCGGTCGCGGCCCGTCCAGTCGGCGTCCGCCGGGTCGTGCCGCATCACCTTCTGGAACAAGGTGTACGCGGCGGGCGCGAGGCTCATGGCCGTACCCGGATGGCCGTTGCCGACCTTCTGTACGGAATCCATGGCCAGGACGCGGGCGGTGTCGACTGCCCGCTGGTCCAGATCGGTCCACTCGAGGTCTGTGGTGGTCGGCTTGGTGCTCACCCTGGGTCAGGGCTCCTCTCCACATGTCGAATGCCGGTGGCGTATGGATCGCACCGGCCGCTGTCGAGCCTACCCCTGTAAGAACGTGCATTTTTTCGAGTCATTCCAGACTGCCGGGACGCGCCACGATCCGCCTCCTGAACGGGCCGTACCGCTTTCACCATGTGAATAAGGAGCCGCTCATCTGGTCGCCTTTTCCGGTGAGCGGCGCACGGCCGCGCGCGCCCCGCCGCGACCGCCCCACCTGCCCGCGCGCCCCTGTTCCACCCGCTTGCCGCAGCGCCGCGAGAACACCGCTCGTCTGGCCGCCCAACACGAACCCACCCCCGCGAAGGGCGAGGTATGGGCAACGTCTAAAGTGGCGTGGTACGCGCGAGCCTTTACCGGAACTTCATGTCTGAAGGTCCGACGTGGGCTCGCTGGGATGTCTCTGTCAGGGGTGTGCGTGACGGCCGTTGAATCCCGTCCAGCGGGGCTACTCGGGACGGACCAGAGCCCGAGCCACCGGCCGTTCGGGGCCCGTGTCAAGGCGTTCGTGGAGCTGACCAAGCCGCGGATCATCGAGCTCCTGCTGATCACCACGGTGCCGGTGATGTTCCTCGCCGAGCAGGGCGTGCCCGACCTGAAGCTGGTGCTCATCACCTGCCTCGGCGGCTACCTCTCCGCGGGCGGCGCCAACGCGCTCAACATGTGGTACGACCGCGACATCGACGCCCTGATGGAGCGCACGTCGCAGCGGCCGCTCGTCACCGGGATGGTCAGCCCCCGCGAGTGCCTGGCCTTCGGCATCTCGCTCGCGGTGATCTCCACGCTCCTGTTCGGCCTGACCGTCAACTGGCTCTCGGCCTGGCTCTCGCTCGGGGCGCTGCTCTTCTACGTGGTCGTCTACACGATGATCCTCAAGCGCCGCACCGCGCAGAACATCGTCTGGGGCGGCATCGCGGGCTGTCTGCCCGTCCTCATCGGCTGGTCGTCGGTCACCAACTCCATGTCGTGGGCGCCGATCATCCTCTTCCTGGTGATGTTCTTCTGGACGCCGCCGCACTACTGGCCGCTGTCCATGAAGGTCAAGGAGGACTACGCGCGCGTGGGCGTGCCGATGCTCCCCGTCATCGCCTCCAACAAGGTGGTCGCGCGGCAGATCGTCATCTACAGCTGGGTGATGGTCGCGGTGTCGCTCCTGCTGACCCCGCTCGGCTACACCGGCTGGTTCTACACCGCGGTCGCCCTGGCCGCGGGCGGCTGGTGGCTGTGGGAGGCGCACGCGCTGCAGAACCGCGCCAAGGCGGAGGCGACGGGCGGCAAGCTCAAGGAGATGCGCCTCTTCCACTGGTCGATCACCTACGTCTCGCTGCTGTTCGTGGCCGTCGCGGTGGACCCCTTCCTGCGCTAGCCCCCGGCGGTGCCCGCATACGGTGCCCAGGCCCCGTCGCCCTCAGGGCGGCGGGGCTTCGTGCTGTCCCCCTCCAACGTCGACTTCGACGTCAACGCTCGGCGAGGTACAGATAGCCGTCCTCGTCGCGCCGGGCCGCGCGCCCCGTACGGAACCAGCCGTCCCGCAGCACCGCGTCCGTGGCCCGCTTGTCCCGGAAGTACCCGTCGAAGAGCTGCGGCCCGCGCACCCACAGCTCGCCGGGCGCGAGGCGGACGTCCACGTCGGGAGCGGGCACGCCGCAGGTGCCCGGCCGGGCGCGGACGTCGGCGTGGTCGAGGACGGCGATGTCACCCGCCTCGGGCGTGCTGAGGAAGGCCCGGACCCGGGCGCCCGGGGTCGCCGTGCGGACGGCCTCCAGGAGCCGTGGCGGCACCGTCGGCCCCGCCGTCTCGGTGTCGGCGAGGCGCAGGGTGGCCAGGTGGTGCGGGGCCGTGTCCAGGACCGCCTGCCACGTCGCGGGCGCGCACACGAGCCGCTCCGCGCGGTGCTCCCGTACGGCGGCACAGATCGTCGACGGGTCCGGGTGCTCGGGAAGGATCACGGTTCCCCTGGCCCGCCACTGCCGAAGCAGCGTCGTCCAGACCGCCCAGTGCCCCGACGGGAGCCCGCACACCAGGACGCCGTGCGGCGCGGGGCGGCACCCGGCGTTGGCACGCCACACGCTCGCGCGATGCGACAGGACGACGCCGCGCGGGCGCCCGGCCGTGGGATAGAGCACGACGTGCGGATCGCGTTCCTCGGGCGAGAGCCGCGGCGGCTCCCCAGGGGCGTCGGCCAGGTCGGGGAGTACGACCTGTCGTACCCCCGGACCCGCGGTGCACCGCGCCTGCTCCGCGTCCGTCACGAGGAGCCGCGGGCGGGCCGCGCGCACGATCCCGGTGGCCGCCGCCCCCGGAGCGACCGGCACGAACACCACCCCCGCCCGTGCGGCCCCGGCGAACAGGGCCAGGGCGTCGAGCGAGGTACCGGCCAGGCACACGACGCGGTCGCCGCGCCGGACGCCCCGCGCGGCAAGCCCGCCGACGGCCCGGTCGGCCGCGGCGTCGAGCTCCGCGAAGGTGAGCACGCGCTCGCCGAGCCGGACGGCCGCGCGGCGCGGGGCGGCGCGGGCCGCCGAGCGCAGGACCTCGCCGACCAGCAGACCGGGCATGCCTCGTCCTACCACGCCCCACGACAGGGCGGAACCGCCGCGCGGAGCGCGGCGCCACCGTGGCCGAGACCACGCGCCCCTGGCGTCGCCGAACGATCTACCCGTCGGTAGCATCCTGTGCCATGGCAGACACGGATGAGGTCACGGAGCAGGACGCCGCCACGGGCAAGGACACCGCGGACGTCAAGGACACCACGGCGGCCGAGGACACCGCGGCGGCCAAGGCGGCCAAGGACGCCGCGCGCGCCGACCGCAAGGCCGCCAGGCTGGCCAAGGAGATCACCGCCTTCGCGCGGGCCCACGGCGGCGCCGAGGGCCAGGTCGCCTACATCGGGCAGCGGGGCTCCCGGATCGTCCTCGTCGGCGAGGACGGCGGCTGGGGCGACCTCGTCGCGCCGACCCACGCGATCGCCCTGAGCGCCGTCGACAAGGCCGGGATCACCGTCCACGACGCGTTCGACGGCGACTTCGCGGCCAAGGTGCGGACCGGGCGGTACGAATGGACGCGCATGGCCGGCATCCAGATCGGCGGCCCGAGCAACGACTGACTCGCGCGCGGGGCGGGCACGGAGTGACAAGGTGAGCAACACCTGACGCCAGGGTCACCCGTTAGGGACCGTAGGAGCACGGTCCACCCCAGGGGAGCCAGGATGATCGAAACGCCGTCCCTGGTGGACCAGCACTGCCACGGCATCCTGCGCACGGAGCTCGGCCTCGGCACCTTCGAGGCCCACCTCGGCCGGGGCGAGGGCCCGCCCGCGCCCGGCACCACCTTCTTCGACACCCAGACCGGCTTCGCCGTACGCCGCTGGTGCCCGCCGCTGCTCGGGCTCGAACCGCACTGCCCGCCCGCCCGCTACCTCGCCCGCCGCCGTGAACTCGGCGTCCTGGAAGCCGGGCGCCGCCTGCTGCGCGGCACCGGCATCACCACCTACCTCGTCGACACCGGCCTGCCCGGCGACCTGACGGGCCCCGGCGAGCTGGCCACCACCGGCGCCGCGGAAGCCCACGAGATCGTCCGCCTGGAGTTACTGGCCGAGCAGGTCGCCGACACCTCCGGCACCGTCGACTCGTTCCTCGCCAACCTGGCCGAGTCCGTGCACGGGGCCGCGGCCGGAGCCGTCGCGTTCACCTCGGTCGCGGGCGTGCGCCAGGACCGGCCGCTGCCGCCCGAGCCGCCGGGCCCCGGCGAGGTGCGGGGCGCCGCGGGCCGCTGGCTCGCGGGCCGTCAGGTGGGCGGCGAACTCGCCGATCCGCTGCTGTTGCGGCATCTGCTGTGGATCGCCGTCGCCTCGGGGCTGCCGCTCCAGCTGCACACCGGCGCCGCCGACCCGCAGTGCTCCTTCGGCGCGTTCGCGCGCGCCACGGCCGGACTCGGCACCGACCTGGTCCTCCTGCACGGCTACCCGCACCACCGCGCGGCGGCCCACCTCGCGGGCGTCTTCCCGCACGTGTACGCGGACCTGGGCCCCGCGCTCGTGCGCACCGGAGCGCGGGCGGCGGCCGTCCTCGCGGAGATCCTGGAACTCGCCCCGTTCGGCAAGCTCCTCTTCTCCAGCGGCGCGCACGGGCTGCCCGAACTGCACGTGGTCGGCGCACACCTGTTCCGCGAGGCGCTGGGGCGCGTCCTCGGGACCTGGGTCGCCGAGGGTGCCTGGTCGCTGAGGGACGCGCAGCGGGTGGCGGGGATGATCGCGGCGGGGAACGCGCGGCGGGTCTACGGGCTGGCCGACGGGTGAGGGCTTACGGATAACGGCTTACAGATTGTGAAATCTGTAAGCCGTTATCCGTAAGCCAGGGTTCAGCACCCGGCGCTGCTCAGACCGAGGACAGCTCCGCGCTGCCCTGCGCCGGCACTCCCGGCACGGTCGTCGGCCGCTCGCGCAGCGAAAGGACGACACGGAGCACCGCGATCCACACCAGGCACGAGCCGAGCATGTGCACGCCCACCAGGATCTCGGGCACGTCCGTGAAGTACTGGACGTAGCCGAGGACCCCCTGCGAGAGCAGGATCAGGAAGAGGTCGCGGGTGCGGGCCAGCGGGCCGCGGGGGGCGTCGACCGCCTTCAGGACGAACCACAGGGCGAACGTCAGCGTGACCACGATCCACGCGACGACGGCGTGCAGCTTGGCGACGGACTCCCAGTCGAGGCCGATCGCGTCCACCTTCATGCGGGGCACGTCGCTGGAGTCGCCCGCGTGCTTGCCGGAGCCGGTCACGACCGTGCCGACCGCGATCAGCAGGACGGTGGCCGCGACCAGCGACCAGACGAGCTGCCGCACCGCCTTGCCGACCCGGGGGCGCGGCTCCGCGTCGCCCTCGCGGGTGCGCTGCCACATGGCCGTGGCGACCGCGATCAGGGCGGTGGTGAGCAGGAAGTGCGCCGCGACCGTGTACGGGTTCAGACCCGCCCAGACGACGATGCCGCCGAGCACCGCGTTGCCCATGACGATCCAGAACTGCGCCCAGCCGTACCGGGTCAGGCTGTGCCGCTGCGGCTTGGACGACCGCGCGGCGATGATGGCCCAGCCGATGACCCCGCACAGCACGTACGTCAGCATGCGGTTGCCGAACTCGATCACACCGTGCAGGCCCATCTCGCGGGTGGCGGTGAGCGAGTCCTCCGTGCAGGAGGGCCAGGTCGGGCAGCCGAGGCCGGAGCCGGTCAGGCGGACCGCGCCGCCGGTGACGACGATGGCCACCGCCATCACGAGGCAGGCGAGGGTCGCGCGCTGGACGGTCCGCGGTGTCGGGGTCCAGCGTGCGGCGATGAAGGCGAGCGGGTTGCGCACGAACGAGGCGTCGTCGGCTCGGGTCTCTTTGGGCACGGGCCCCATCGTAGGGGGCCGCTTGTGCACGGCTTCACGAGGGGGACGTATCCGCTCCAATTGTGATGCCGGTTACTCCCGTTGCCCCTGGCGGGTCACTCCCAGCGGAAGAACCGCGCCGCCGCCCCGAGCCCGAGCACCGACCACACCGCGAGGATCCCGAGGTCGCCCCACGGCATCGACGCGCCGTCCTGGAGGACGTCCCGCAGGCCGTCGGAGAGCGCCGAGATGGGCAGCAGGGCGAGCGCCGACTCGACGCCGCCGGGGAACTTGTCGAGCGGCACGATGACGCCGCCGCCGACGAGGAGCAGCAGGAAGACCAGGTTCGCCGCGGCCAGGGTCGCCTCGGCCTTGAGGGTGCCGGCCATGAGCAGGCCGAGCCCTGAGAAGGCCGCCGTGCCGAGGACGAGCAGCAGGAGGACGGCGAGCGGGTTGCCGTGCGGCGACCAGCCGAGCGCGAAGGCGATGGCGGTGAGGAGCGCGATCTGCAGGACCTCGGTGACCAGGACCGACAGGGTCTTGGCGGTCATCAGGCCCCAGCGGGGCAGGGGAGAGGCGCCGAGCCGCTTCAGGACGCCGTAGCGCCGCTCGAAGCCGGTGGCGATGGCCTGTCCGGTGAAGGCCGTGGACATGACCGCGAGCGCGAGGACGCCGGGGGTGAGGAAGTCCACGGCGTCGCCCTCGCCGGTGTCGACGATGTCGACGGCGCTGAACAGGACGAGGATCAGCGTGGGGATGACGACGGTGAGCAGCAGCTGTTCGCCGTTGCGCAGCAGCATCTTCGTCTCGAGGGCGGCCTGCGCGGCGATCATGCGGGGGAGCGGGGCGGCGCCCGGCTTCGGGGCGTACGTCCCCGGCGTGCGCGAGGTGTCGGTGGTGCTTGTCATGACCGCAGCTCCTTGCCCGTGAGCTCGAGGAAGACGTCCTCCAGGGTGTGCCGTTCGACGGAGATCCGGTCCGGCATGACGCCGTGCTGGGCGCACCAGGAGGTGACGGTGGCCAGCAGCTGCGGGTCGACGGTGCCGCTGACGCGGTAGGCGCCTGGGGTGATCTCGGCGGCGGCGGAGTCCGGCGGCAGGGCCTTGAGGAGGGAGCCGACGTCGAGTCCGGGGCGGCCGGTGAAGCGCAGGGTGTTCTCGGCGCCGCCGCGGCACAGCGCTTCGGGGCTGTCCTGGGCGATGACCTTGCCCGCGTCGATGATGGCGACGTCGTCGGCGAGCTCTTCGGCCTCGTCCATGTGGTGGGTCGTGAGGATCACGGAGACGCCGTCGGTGCGCAGGTCGCGGACCAGGCTCCAGGTGGCGCGGCGGGCCTGTGGGTCGAGGCCCGCGGTGGGTTCGTCGAGGAAGACGAGTTCGGGGCGGCCGACCACGGCCATGGCGAGCGCGAGGCGCTGCTGCTGGCCGCCGGAGAGGCGGCGGTAGGTGGTGCGGCCGCAGGAGTCGAGGCCGAGGCGCTCGATGAGGGCGTCGACGTCGAGGGGGTGCGCGTGCAGCTTGGCGACGTGGCGCAGCATCTCGTCGGCGCGGGCGCCGGAGTAGACGCCGCCGGACTGCAGCATCACGCCGATGCGCGGCCGCAGCCGGTCCCCCTGCGTGACCGGGTCGAGGCCGAGGACGCGGACGGAGCCGGCGTCGGGCCTGCGGTAGCCCTCGCAGGTCTCGATGGTGGTGGTCTTGCCGGCGCCGTTCGGGCCGAGCACGGCGGTCACCGTGCCGGCGCGGACGTCCAGGTCGAGGCCGTCCACCGCGGTCTTCGTCCCGTACCGCTTGACCAGGCCGTGGACCTGGACGACGGACTCAATTCCCATGACGGGAAGTCTAGAGAGGGCGGGAAGGCCCCGGACCCCCGGCCCCGAAGCGCTCCGCGGGGCCGGGGGCGCGCTCAGGGCGTGCGCGGCCGGTGCTTGGGGAGCCACTCCTCGGCGTACGCGACCGCTTCGGGAAGCGAGAAGAGCCGGGCCGTGGCGGCGCCGACGGAGCCCCGCGTCACCGGGCGCTCCTGCTCGAAGGCGGCGCCGAGCTCGCCGAAGCGCTCCTCGGTGATGTCGGTGTCGCGCACCGTCATCCAGCGGCGCCCCTCGTCCGTCATGACCGCGAAGGAGTTCTCGACCGTGGGCGCGGGCAGGCGGTACTCGGCCAGGTGGAAGGCCGTGCAGGACTCGAAGCCCGCCCCCAGGAGCAGCACCTTCGCGCCCGCCTCCTCCAGGCGGGCCAGCGGGCTGCGCTCGCCGAGCCGGCAGTCCAGGGCGTGCCTGGCCATCAGCTCCGCCGCCCGCGGGCCGACGGCCGCGAACGACGTCTGCGGGTGCCCGCTGCGGACGGCGCCGGGCCAGGTGCGCACCGTCTCCGGGACCACGCCGAGGCCGCGGATGCGTGCGGTGCGCGGGTCGTACGCCGGCATGGAGTCACGGATGACGGGCCACCACTCCTCGGGCACGGGAGGGTGCTGCCACTCCGAGGGGTCGGAGTTGTCCGATGAGTGCGTGGGGACCACCAGGGTGCCCTCGTCCCCCAGCGCGTCGAGCAGCGCGAGGACGAGCGCTTCAGCACCTCCGCAGACCCAGCCGAGGGAGCTGAGCGAGGTGTGGACCAGGAGCGTTTCACCGGGTACGCCGAGGGCGCGCAGCTCGTCCGCGAGCGTGGCGCGCGTACATAAAGGACCGGTCAGAGGGGGTGTCGCCATGCTGGCGAAGTGTTCAGGAAAGCGTTCGGCGATGCCACTGATTTGCCCGGTCGATGATCGTTTTCGCAGGTCAGCTTAGGTGAACCTAAGTGACGCATGGCACCGGACGGTGATCCAGATGCGGGTTGTCAGGCTCTGAAGAATTACGCAAC
This sequence comes from Streptomyces sp. NPDC059003, assembly GCF_042740445.1. Classification (NCBI taxonomy): domain Bacteria; kingdom Bacillati; phylum Actinomycetota; class Actinomycetes; order Kitasatosporales; family Streptomycetaceae; genus Streptomyces; species Streptomyces sp. NPDC059003. Next base: position 22,968 of record NZ_JBHYJH010000073.1, read on the forward strand.
AATGGCGTTGTGAAAAACGTTGGCGAGGCTCGGGAGACCCCCACGGGGACCCCCCAGGACGAGCTCGCGACCGGTGAGCGTTCCACGCGGAACCGAGTCGCGCGCTCCATCCTGGACCACGGCCCGTCCACCGTCGCCGACCTCGCGGGCCGCCTCGGCCTGACCCAGGCCGCCGTCCGCCGCCACCTGGACGCCCTGGTCCACGAGAACGTGGTCGAGCCGCGCGAGCAGCGCGTCTACGGCGCCCGCTCCCGCGGCCGCCCCGCGAAGGTCTTCGCGCTCACCGACTGCGGCCGGGACGCCTTCGACCAGTCGTACGACGCCCTCGCCGCCGACGCCCTGCGCTGGATCGCCGAGCGGCACGGCGAGGAGGCGGTCGCCGAATTCGCCCGCGCCCGCATCGCCGAGCAGGCCAAGGCGTACCGCGCGGCGATCGACGCGGCCCCCCCGGAGCAGCGCACACAGGCGCTGGCGAAGGCATTGACCGCGGACGGGTACGCTGCTACGGCGCGCAGCGCGCCCCGCCCCGGCAAGGGCGAGCAGCTCTGTCAGCACCACTGCCCGGTCGCCCACGTCGCCGAGCAGTATCCACAGCTGTGCGAGGCGGAGACGGAGATCTTCTCCAGGCTGCTCGGGACGCACGTCCAGCGGCTCGCCACCATCGCCCATGGTGACGGCGTCTGCACGACGTTCATCCCGCGCGGCGACATCCCGCACAGCACCCCACAGACCACCAACCACGCATCAGCAAGCACGGCCGGGAGGAACCCCGCATGACTCTCCCCACGGAGACTGCCCACCCTGAGCTCGAGGGCCTGGGCAACTACGAGTACGGCTGGGCCGACTCCGACGAGGCCGGTGCCGCTGCCAAGCGCGGTCTGAACGAGGACGTCGTCCGCGACATCTCGGACAAGAAGTCCGAGCCGGAGTGGATGACCAAGCTCCGCCTGAAGGGCCTGAAGCTCTTCGAGAAGAAGCCCATGCCGAACTGGGGCTCGGACCTGTCGGGCATCGACTTCGACAACATCAAGTACTTCGTGCGGTCCACCGAGAAGCAGGCCGAGTCCTGGGAGGACCTGCCGGAGGACATCAAGAACACGTACGACAAGCTCGGCATCCCCGAGGCGGAGAAGCAGCGCCTGGTCGCCGGCGTCGCCGCGCAGTACGAGTCCGAGGTCGTCTACCACCAGATCCGTGAGGACCTGGAGGAGCAGGGCGTCATCTTCCTGGACACCGACACGGCCCTGAAGGAGCACCCGGAGCTCTTCAAGGAGTACTTCGGCACGGTCATCCCGGCCGGCGACAACAAGTTCGCCGCGCTGAACACGGCCGTGTGGTCCGGCGGATCGTTCATCTACGTCCCCAAGGGCGTGCACGTCGAGATCCCGCTCCAGGCCTACTTCCGCATCAACACGGAGAACATGGGCCAGTTCGAGCGGACGCTGATCATCGTCGACGAGGACGCCTACGTCCACTACGTCGAGGGCTGCACGGCCCCGATCTACAAGTCGGACTCGCTGCACTCCGCCGTCGTCGAGATCATCGTCAAGAAGGGCGGCCGCTGCCGCTACACGACGATCCAGAACTGGTCGAACAACGTCTACAACCTGGTCACCAAGCGCGCCGTGGCCTACGAGGGCGCGACCATGGAGTGGATCGACGGCAACATCGGCTCCAAGGTGACGATGAAGTACCCGGCCGTCTACCTGATGGGCGAGCACGCCAAGGGCGAGACCCTGTCCATCGCCTTCGCGGGCGAGGGCCAGCACCAGGACGCCGGCGCCAAGATGGTCCACATGGCGCCCAACACGTCCTCCAACATCGTCTCCAAGTCGGTGGCGCGCGGCGGCGGCCGCACGTCGTACCGCGGCCTGATCGAGATCGGCGAGGGCGCCCCGGGCGCGAAGTCGAACGTCCTCTGTGACGCCCTGCTCGTCGACACGATCTCCCGCTCGGACACGTACCCCTACGTGGACGTCCGCGAGGACGACGTGTCCATGGGCCACGAGGCCACCGTCTCCAAGGTCTCCGAGGACCAGCTCTTCTACCTGATGAGCCGCGGCCTCACCGAGTTCGAGGCGATGGCCATGATCGTGCGCGGCTTCGTCGAGCCGATCGCCAAGGAGCTGCCCATGGAGTACGCCCTGGAGCTCAACCGGCTGATCGAGCTGCAGATGGAGGGGGCCGTCGGCTAAGGCCGGGCCACTTCCGCAGCCACCACTTCTTACGCAGAGAGAGAGCACGACGACAGCCATGGCTGAGGCTCAGAACATCCCGGTGGGGTCGACCACCGCCGGATCCATCGCGGTGGCCGCCGAGTCCACCGTCGCCACCCGCATGAGCGCGCCCCCGTCCTTCGACGTGGCGGACTTCCCGGTGCCGCACGGCCGCGAGGAGGAGTGGCGGTTCACTCCGCTGGAGCGCCTGCGCGGGCTGCACGACGGCACGGCGGCCGCCACCGGTGAGGGCGTGCAGGTCCAGGTGGAGGCCCCCGAGGGCGTCACCGTCGAGACCGTCGGCCGTGACGACGCGCGGCTCGGCAAGGCGGGCACCCCGGTGGACCGCGTCGCCGCGCAGGCGTACTCCGCCTTCGAGAAGGCCTCGGTCGTGACCGTCCCCAAGGAGACGGTCCTCAGCGACCCGATCCGCATCACCGTGCACGGCGAGGGCGGCACCGCCTTCGGCCACCAGGTCATCGAGCTGGGCGCGTTCGCCGAGGCCGTCGTCGTCATCGACCACTCCGGCGACGCCGTCCTGGCCGCCAACGTCGACTACGTCCTCGGTGACGGCGCCAAGCTGACCGTCGTCTCCGTCCAGGACTGGGACGACAAGGCCGTGCACGTCGCGCAGCACAACGCGCTCGTCGGCCGGGACGCCTCGTTCAAGTCCGTCGTCGTGACCTTCGGCGGCGACGTCGTCCGCATCCACCCGCGCGTGCAGTACGCGGGCACCGGCGGCGAGGCCGAGCTGTTCGGCCTGTACTTCACGGACGCGGGCCAGCACCAGGAGCACCGCCTCCTGGTCGACCACAACGTCCCGCACTGCAAGTCCAACGTCGTCTACAAGGGCGCGCTCCAGGGCGAGGCCGCGCACGCCGTGTGGATCGGCGACGTCCTCATCGAGGCCAAGGCCGAGGGCACGGACACGTACGAGATGAACCGCAACCTGGTCCTGACGGACGGCGCCCGCGTCGACTCCGTGCCGAACCTGGAGATCGAGACCGGCGAGATCGTCGGCGCCGGTCACGCGTCCGCGACCGGCCGCTTCGACGACGAGCAGCTGTTCTACCTGATGGCCCGCGGCATCCCGCAGCACGAGGCGCGCCGCCTGGTGGTCCGCGGCTTCTTCGCCGAGCTGGTCCAGCAGATCGGTGTCCCGGACATCGAGGAGCGGCTCATCGCGAAGATCGAAGAGGAGCTGGAGGCGTCCGTCGCATGACGTACGTACGCGCCTGTGGGCTGAGCGAGCTGGAGGAGGACACCCCGAAGCGGGTGGAACTCGACGGCACGCCGGTCTCGGTCGTCCACACCGAGGGCGAGGTGTACGCGATTTACGACATCTGCTCGCACGCGAACGTCTCCCTCTCCGAGGGCGAGGTGGAGGACTGCCAGATCGAGTGCTGGCTGCACGGCTCCAGCTTCGACCTCCGCACCGGCAAGCCGTCCGGCCTTCCCGCGACGCGCCCCGTCCCCGTTTACCCCGTAAAGATCGAAGGGGACGACGTGCTCGTCTCCCTCTCCCAGGAGTCCTGAGGCACCCATGGCAACGCTTGAAATCCGCGACCTGCACGTGACCGTCGAGGTCGAGAACGGCACCAAGGAAATCCTCAAGGGTGTCGACCTGACCGTGAAGCAGGGCGAGACGCACGCCATCATGGGCCCGAACGGCTCCGGCAAGTCGACCCTCGCCTACTCCATCGCGGGCCACCCGAAGTACACGATCACGCAGGGCACCGTCACCCTCGACGGCGAGGACGTCCTGGCGATGGAGGTCGACGAGCGTGCCCGTGCGGGCATGTTCCTCGCCATGCAGTACCCCGTCGAGGTCCCCGGCGTCTCCGTCTCCAACTTCCTGCGTACGTCGGCGACGGCGATCCGCGGCGAGGCCCCCAAGCTGCGCACGTGGGTGAAGGAGGTCAAGGAGTCGATGGCCGGGCTCCAGATGGACCCGTCCTTCGCCGAGCGCAACGTGAACGAGGGCTTCTCCGGCGGTGAGAAGAAGCGCCACGAGATCCTGCAGATGGAGCTCCTCAAGCCGAAGATCGCGATCCTCGACGAGACCGACTCCGGCCTGGACGTCGACGCGCTGCGCGTCGTCTCCGAGGGCGTCAACCGCGTCCGTGACACGGGCGAGGTGGGCACCCTGCTCATCACGCACTACACGCGCATCCTGCGCTACATCAAGCCCGACTTCGTCCACGTGTTCGCCAACGGGCGCATCGCCGAGTCCGGCGGCCCCGAGCTCGCCGACAAGCTGGAGAACGAGGGCTACGAGGCGTACGTGAAGGGAGGCGCGTCCGCGTGACACAGCTGCCGGGCCTCCTCGACACCGAGGCGCTCCGCAAGGACTTCCCGATCCTGGAGCGCTCGCTCCACGACGGCAAGAAGCTCGTCTATCTGGACAACGCGGCCACGTCCCAGACCCCGCGCCAGGTCATCGACGTACTCAGCGAGTACTACGAGCAGCACAACGCCAACGTCCACCGCGGCGTGCACGTCCTCGCCGAGGAGGCCACGGCGCTGTACGAGGGCGCCCGTGACAAGGTCGCCGCGTTCATCAACGCGCCGAGCCGCGACGAGGTGATCTTCACCAAGAACGCCTCGGAGTCGCTCAACCTCGTGGCCAACATGCTCGGCTGGGCCGACGAGCCCTACCGCGTGGACCACGACACCGAGATCGTCATCACGGAGATGGAGCACCACTCCAACATCGTGCCGTGGCAGCTGCTCTCGCAGCGCACGGGCGCGAAGCTGAAGTGGTTCGGCCTCACCGACGACGGCCGGCTCGACCTGTCGAACATCGAAGAGGTCATCACGGAGAAGACGAAGATCGTCTCCTTCGTCCTGGTCTCCAACATCCTGGGCACGGTCAACCCGGTCGAGGCGATCGTGCGCCGCGCCCAGGAGGTCGGCGCGCTCGTCCTGATCGACGCCTCCCAGGCCGCGCCGCACATGCCGCTGGACGTACAGGCCCTCCAGGCCGACTTCGTGGCCTTCACCGGCCACAAGATGTGCGGTCCGACGGGCATCGGCGTGCTGTGGGGCCGCCAGGAGCTCCTGGAGGACCTGCCTCCGTTCCTCGGCGGCGGCGAGATGATCGAGACGGTGTCCATGCACTCCTCGACCTACGCCCCCGCGCCGCACAAGTTCGAGGCGGGTACGCCCCCGATCGCGCAGGCCGTCGGCCTCGGCGCGGCCGTGGACTACCTCACGGCCATCGGCATGGACAAGATCGAGCGGCACGAGCACGCGATCACCGAGTACGCGGTGAAGCGCCTGCTCGAGGTCCCGGACCTGAAGATCATCGGCCCGTCCACGGCCGAGGACCGGGGCGCCGCGATCTCCTTCACGCTCGGCGACATCCACCCGCACGACGTGGGCCAGGTCCTCGACGAGCAGGGCATCGCGGTCCGGGTGGGCCACCACTGCGCCCGCCCCGTGTGCCTGCGGTACGGAATTCCCGCGACCACGCGAGCGTCGTTCTATCTGTACTCCACGCCCGGCGAGATCGACGCCCTCGTCGACGGCCTGGAGCACGTACGGAACTTCTTCGGCTGAGGGGCTGGCTGGGAATCGTGAAGCTGGATTCGATGTACCAGGACGTGATCCTGGACCACTACAAGCATCCGCACGGGCGCGGTCTGCGCGACGGCGATGCCGAGGTGCACCACGTCAATCCGACGTGCGGCGACGAGATCACGCTGCGCGTGAAGTACGACGGCTCGCGCATCGAGGACGTCAGCTACGAGGGCCAGGGCTGCTCCATCAGCCAGGCCAGCGCGTCCGTCCTCAACGACCTGCTCGTCGGCAAGGACCTCGCCGAGGCGCAGAAGATCCAGGCCGTGTTCCTGGAGCTGATGCAGTCCAAGGGCAGGCTGGAGCCGGACGACGCGATGGAGGAGGTCCTGGAGGACGCGGTCGCGTTCGCCGGTGTCTCCAAGTACCCCGCCCGCGTGAAGTGTGCTCTGCTGAGCTGGATGGCGTGGAAGGACGCGACGGCGCAGGCACTGGGTGCCGACGTCGACGCGGAAAGGAAGACGGCATGAGCGAGAACACTGTGACTTCTGGAGAGGGCCTGACGACGAAGCCCGCGTCCGAGGAAGAGGTCCGCGAGGCGCTGTACGACGTCGTCGACCCCGAGCTGGGCATCGACGTCGTCAACCTCGGCCTGATCTACGGCATCCACATCGACGACGCCAACATCGCCACGATCGACATGACGCTCACCTCGGCGGCCTGCCCGCTGACCGACGTCATCGAGGACCAGGCGAAGTCCGCCACGGACGGCATCGTCAACGAGCTCCGGATCAACTGGGTCTGGATGCCGCCGTGGGGCCCCGACAAGATCACGGACGACGGCCGGGAGCAGCTGCGGGCGCTCGGGTTCAACGTCTGACCCGACGTCCGAGCGGTCCGGGAAGCCTCTGACCGGCCCGGGACCTCCGGGACCTCCGGGACACATATTCCGTCGCGACGGCCATGCCCGCCAGGCACACTGGCGCGCATGGCCGTTTCGCTGCACCACATCGTCATCGACGCCCACGACCTGTCCGGCCTCGCCCGCTTCTGGTGCCGGGTGCTCGACTGGCGGGTGCTGTCCGAGCGCGAGCGTGAAGTCGTCATCGGGACCGACGAGTTCGCGCCGACGGGCATCTGCTTCATGCCGAGCCCCGACGGGAAGACCGTGAAGAACCGCCTGCACCTCGACCTCGCCCCCGACGACCAGGACGCCGAGGTGGCGCGGCTGCTCGCGCTCGGGGCGCGCCGCGTGGACGTGGGGCAGCGGGCCGACGCGGGGTGGGTGGTCCTGGCCGACCCCGAGGGGAACGAGTTCTGCGTGCTGCGGCCGAAGAGGTCGCTCATCGCCTTCCGTTAGCGCAGACCGACGCTGCTCGACTGAGCCCCGAATCCGTCGGGCCCTCGTTGTGTACGCGCGTACGCAACGATGTGTACACTCGTACGTATGGGATACGGACTGCTGGCCGCGGCCATCGCGGCGGAGGTGGCCGGGACGACGGCCATGAAGTACAGCGACGGGTTCAGCAAGCTGTGGCCCTCGCTGATCACCGTCACCGGGTATCTGCTGGCCTTCGCGCTGCTCGCGCAGACGCTCAAGACCTTGTCCGTGGGGACCGCGTACGCGATCTGGGCGGGCATCGGGACGGCCGCCGTGGCCGCCATCGGGATGGTGTTCCTGGGGGAGTCGGCGAGCCTGGTCAAGGTCTCGGGGATCGTGCTCGTCATCGCGGGCGTCGTCGTGCTGAATCTGGGCGGGGCCCACTGATGGTGCGGCGGTACGACCCCGAGCGGCGGCAGCGGATCATCGACGCGGCGATCCGGGTGGTGGGCGCGAAGGGCATCGCGGGGCTCAGTCACCGGTCCGTCGCCGCCGAGGCCGATGTGCCGCTCGGGTCCATGACGTACCACTTCAAGACCCTCGACGAGCTGATGATCGCCGCCCTGCGGCAGGCCAACGAGGCGTACGCGAAGTCGGCCGACGACAGCGGCCTGCTGCGGGACCCCGACGCCGACCTCGCCGAGGAGCTCGCCGCGCTGCTCGGGGAGTGGCTCGTCGGGCGGCGCCAGAGCGTGGAGCTGGAGTACGAGCTGTATCTGGCCGCCCTGCGCAGGCCCGCGCTGCGGCCGGTCGCGGCCGAGTGGTGCGAGGGCCTCATGGCGCTGCTCCGTCAGCACACCGACGCCGCCACCGCGCGCGGGATCAGCGCGCTGATGGACGGCATCTGCCTGCAGGTGCTGCTCCACGGGGACGCGTACGACCCCCACTACGCGCGGGAGATGTTCGCGCGGCTCGTCGACGCCGCGCGCGGCTGATCAACTCCCCGCGCCCGACAGGCGCTCGACCACGTCCAGGGCCTCGTCGACGGCGGCGGTGATGTCGGTGACGGGGTACTGCACGTGCCGCACCACGCGCTCGGCGTCCACGACGAGCGTCAGCCGCTTGAGCCGGCTCACGCCCGCCGCGCGGAACGTCGGCAGGCGAAGCGCCGCCGCCAGGGCCAGGTCCGCGTCCGACAGGAGCGGGAAGCGGAGCCCCTCCTTGGCGGCGAACGCCCGCTGCTCGTCCGGGCGTTGGGTGGACACGCCGCGCACGGCCGCGCCCGCCGCGGTGAACTCGGCGAGCCGGTCGCGGTACGTGCACGACTCCAGCGTGCAGCCCGGTGCGCCCGGGATCGTCGCCCAGCCGGGCGGATAGGCGTCCTTGCGGGCGTACGCGCCCGGGAAGCAGTACAGGACCGTGTACGCCGCGTCCGCCACCGGGTCGCTCGACGTGCCGTCGTCCGCGAGCAGCCGCAGCTCCGGCACGCGCGTGCCCAGGAGCTCATGGACCCGCTGTGCCTCCCGCGAGGCCTGAGTCGTCGCCGTCGCCGTCATCTCTCCGTCTCCCAACACCCAGGTGTCCCCCCAGTCCTGGAGAGCGATCAGGACCGGCAGCAGGGCGCGGCCGCGCGCCGTGAGCCGGTACTCGTGGCGCGGCGGGCGGTCCTGGTACGGCACCCGGGCCAGCACGTCCGCGTCCACGAGGAGGCGCAGGCGCTCCGCCAACACCTTCCGGGACAGGCCGAGTTCGTGCTGGAGCTCGTCGAAGCGGTGCACCCCGCGGGCCGCGTCGCGCACGATCAGCAGGGTCCACCAGTCGCCGACGACGTCCAGGGCCTGCGCGATGGCGCAGTGGGCGTCGCCGAGGCTCGTCCGGCGTGGCATGTCCCTCACACTCTCCCCGGGTCGATGGGGCGTTGACCCGGAGCTTCGCATGCTGCCATAGTCCGTTCCCAAAAGGAACTCACTCGGAAATCAGAAACTCAGGAACTCGGAAACTCACCGGGTCTTGCGGGGGTGGCATGCTGCGCGGGCTGCGCGACGTACCGAGGACCGTGCGGCTGCTCGCCGCCGGCCAGTTCTTCAACATGGTGGTGGCCTTCACCTTCGTGTACTTCTTCGTGTACCTGACGGACGAGCGCGGTCTGTCCGTCGCGCAGGCGGGGCTGATCAGCGGCATCGGGGGCGCGGGGCAGGTCGCGGGGAACTTCACGGGCGGCTGGTTCGGCGACAATTCCCCAAGCTCTCGGCTTCGCTCGAGCAGGGGAGGCCCCATTGGCCACCGCCGCGTGCTGCTCATCGGCTCGCTGGTCAGCGGGGCGGGCGTGCTGGCCCTGCCGGTCCTGCCGGTCGCGCTGCTGTACGTCGTGCCGGTCCTGAGCCAGTACGCGGGCGGCTGCGTGCGCGCCGCCAACGGCGCGCTCGTCGCGGTGACGGTGCCGGACGGGGCCCGGCGCCAGGGCTTCGCGGTGATGCGGTTCGCGGCCAACGCGGGCTTCACCGCGGGCCCGCCCCTGGGCGCGCTGCTCATCGCCCACTTCTCGTACGGCGTCCTGTTCGTCGTCGACGGGATCGGCACGCTCGTCTTCGCCGCGTACGCCGCGCGCGTGCTGCCCGCGCACGCGGCCGGACGCACCACCGAGGGCGGCGCCCCGGACGGGCCCGGGGTGCTCGCGTGCCTGCGGCAGCGGCCCACCGTCGTGCTGCTGCTCGCCGCGATCCTCGTCACCGACCTCGTCTACCGGCAGCAGTACTCGACGCTGCCCGCGGACCTCGACCGGCACGGCCTCGGCACCGGCGTCTACGGCTGGCTCCTCGCGATCAACGGCGGGCTCATCCTGCTGCTCGAACTGCCGGTGACCGTGGCGCTGCGGGGGCGGGCGCCGCTGCGGATCGTCGGCGGGGGCGTGCTGCTCGTCGGGGCCGGGTACGGGGTGCTCGCCCTCGGGACGGGCCTCGGCACCGCCGTCGCCATGATGCTGCTGCTCACCGCCGGGGAGGTGCTCTACAAGACGCCTGCCACGGCGTACGTGGCCGACAGCGCGCCCGCCCACGCCCAGGGGCGGTTCCAGAGCCTGTACTCGGGGGTCTCGGTGAGCGGCGTCGTGCTCTCCGCCCCGCTGGGCGGTGCGCTGTACACCGTGGCGCCGGGGGCGCTGTGGCCGGTGTGCGCGGTGCTCGCGGGCGCGGCCGGGGTGCTGCTCCTGGGGGCGGGGCGGGCGTCCCGACCAGGGGAGCCCGGTGCCGGGGCGGCGGTCCGGCGCCCGGCACACGAGACGTCCACCCCCACCGGTTAGCCTCCGCGCCCCCGCCCCGGTTAGGTTTTCACCCATGACCGATACGACTGCTTCCCGCACCACCGGAGCCGTGGCCTCCGGCCTTGCCACCCTCGCCGCCGACGGCACCGTTCTCGACACCTGGTTCCCCGCGCCCGAGCTCGTCGCCGAGCCGGGGCCCTCGGGGAGCGAGCGGCTGAGCGCCGAGCGTGCCGTGGAGCTGCTCGGTGCGGGCGCCGCCAAGGCGATCGGCCCGGACGCCCGCCGCGGCGTGGAGGTCGTCGCCGTCCGCACGGTCATCGCGGCCCTCGACGAGAAGCCGCTGGACGCGCACGACGTCTACCTGCGCCTGCACCTGCTCAGCCACCGCCTGGTCAAGCCGCACGGCGCGAACCTCGACGGCATGTTCGGCTTCCTCGCCAACGTCGCCTGGACCTCGCTCGGCCCGGTCGCCGTCGACGACCTGGAGACGGTGCGCCTCAACGCCCGCGCGGAGGGCCTGCACCTGGCGGTGACCTCCGTCGACAAGTTCCCGCGCATGACGGACTACGTCGCCCCCAAGGGCGTACGCATCGGCGACGCCGACCGCGTGCGCCTCGGCGCGCACCTCGCCGAGGGCACGACCGTCATGCACGAGGGCTTCGTGAACTTCAACGCCGGCACCTTGGGCACCTCGATGGTCGAGGGCCGGATCTCCGCCGGTGTCGTCGTCGGCGACGGCTCCGACATCGGCGGCGGCGCGTCCACCATGGGCACGCTGTCCGGCGGCGGCAACGTCCGCATCGTCATCGGTGAGCGCTGCCTCATCGGCGCCGAGGCCGGTGTCGGCATCGCCCTCGGCGACGAGTGCGTCGTCGAGGCGGGGCTGTACGTCACGGCCGGTACGCGGGTGACGATGCCCGACGGGCAGATCGTCAAGGCGCGTGAGCTGTCCGGGGCGTCGAACATTCTGTTCCGGCGTAATTCTGTTACCGGGGCGGTTGAGGCGCGGCCGAACAATGCGGTGTGGGGTGGACTGAACGACGTGTTGCACAGTCACAACTGAGTGGTTCATGGGGTGCGGAGTGGAACTGCGGGTCCGTTGTGGCTGGGCGCGCAGTTCCCCGCGCCCCTTCGGGGCGCGCACGTATGCTGCCCGGGTCGCAGAAGTGATCAGGGAGGGTGACATGCGCAAGGCAGCAGTGGGGGCGATGGCCGTCGCGTTGCTCGTGGGGTTCGGAGGCGGGGGTGCCGAAGCCCGTGAGGCGACGGGTGGGCATCACTACAAGCTTCAGCACTCCGACATCCACTGGAGTGGGTCGCCGACTCCTTACGAGTCCCAGGTGAAGCTGGCGGACGGCCGTCGCGTGGCCATGCACTACCTGAAGAAGAAGGGGCTCTACGTCCAGGACTACAGCCCCAAGGCGCGCGGCTGGTCCAAGCCCAAGGCCGTCTACCGCACCAAGACCGACGTCTGCCAGGGCATCACGCTCAAGGCCAGGAACGGCACCGTCGCGGCGATCGCCGACTGGGGCGTCTACTGCTACGACGGCGAGCCCCCGCAGGAGTCGATCGCCGCGGTCGCCACCGGGCGCCTGACCAAGTGGGACCGCCACCTCACCAAGGGCTTCGACGGCTGGACGAAGGCCGACATCTCCGCGTCCGGGAAGACGGTCACGTTCAAGCACCACGCGGACCGCCTGAAGTGGACCAAGGCCCACGGCTTCCCCCGCAAGGGCTGATCACCTCAGTCGCATTTTTTCTCAGGACCCGCGTCGCGCCACAGGCATAGCGACGCGGGTCCACGCACGTCATCCACGGCAGAGGGGGCAGCAGGGCCGCCGGAGAAGAGAAGGTGACGATGGATGCCGAGAGCCAGGAACGCTTCCGGGAGTTCGTGGAGAGCCGGTCGTCGGCGCTGTTGAGGACCGCCGTCCTGCTCAGCGGCGGAGACCGGCACGCGGGCGAGGACCTGCTGCAGAACGCCCTGGTCAAGGCCGCGGGACGGTGGAGCAGGATCGAGGACCCGGAGGCGTACGTCCGGCAGGTGCTCTATCGGCAGCAGGTCAGCAGGTGGCGGCTGAAGTGGCCGCGGCGCGAGGTCGCCGTCGCCGAGCCGCCCGAGCGGCCCGGTGACGACGGCGTGGGCGGGGCCGAACTGCGGATCGTGATGCGGGGCGCGCTCGCCCGCCTCACGCCGCGCCAGCGCTCCGTGCTCGTGCTCCGGTACTTCGAGGATCTTCCCGAGGCCGACGTGGCCCGGATCCTCGGCTGCACCGTCGGCACGGTCCGCAGCACCACGCACCGCTCGCTCGCCCGGCTGCGCGCGCTCGCGCCGGAGCTCGCGGCGCTCGGCCCGGCCTTCGCCGAGGCCCCGCCGTCCCGTGACATCTCGCCTGTGGAGGTACGTCCGTGAATGTTGAGCAATTGGTGCGCGATGCGCTCCAGGAAGAAGCCGCGGAAGGCGGCCCGGCGCGGGCAGACCTCGCCGACCGCGTCCTCGCCGCGCGGCGGCGCCGTACGGTGGGCGCCCTCGCGGGCGGCGCGGTGGCGACGGCCGCCGCGGTCGCCCTCGCCCTGGTGGTCGTGCCCGGCGACGCCGGGCAGGAGACGGCGACCCCGGCCAGCGAGTCGCTGACCAGCGACGTCATCGGCCACCCGGACCAGTCGCCGCCGCGCGACCTGATCGCCGCCGGAAACACCGCGATGTCCGGGTACTTCACGATCAGGACCGAGAAGCAGTCCAACGGCGACGAGGTCCTCAAGCGCCGCTACACGCTCCTGGACCAGAAGACCGGGAAGTACGAGAAGGCCGACGCGAAGTGGGCCTGGGTCGACGTCGCCCCCGGCATGCGCACCGCCGCCGTCCTGGAGGGCGAACTGCCCGCCCGGCGCATCGGCCTCCTCGACCTCATGACCGGCGAGGTGGAGCGCTGGATCACGGTGCAGAAGCCGGTGGCGGGCGTCGAGTGGTCACCCGACGGCAAGCGGCTCGTGGCGACCGCGTACAGCAAGGACCCGGACCGCTTCCTGGCGCCGCCCAAGAACTACCCCAAGGGCCCGACGCTCCACCACGGCAGCCGCACCGGGTTCTACATCATCGACGCGGGCTCCGGCGAGGTCGGCCCCTTCCGCGACCTGCGGCAGCCGCAGCCCAAGAAGGGGCACTACTTCCAAGGAAATTCGCGTGAGGACCTCGACTGGTCCCCTGACGGCACGAAGATCTACACGGACGGGGACGCGGAGGGCGGGACCGAGGTCACGTACGCCCGGGAACGCGGCATCACGGACGGCAAGGCGGTCCCGGACGGCGACGTCAGGGACACGGAGGACGCCTCGGAGCCGGCCGGCCAGAGCCGCTACTGGTACACCCTCGACGGCAAGAAGACCAAGACGCCCGCGGAATGGCAGTTTGCGGGCTGGCCCCAGGCCGGGCTCTCGCCCGACGGCGTTCACATCGCCGCCGACGAGGACTCCGAGGGTTCGGTGATCCTCGACCCGAAGACCGGCAGGGTGATCGCCAGGGTCCCCGGCATGGAGCAGCTCGCCTGGGCCGACAACAAGCGGCTGATCGCCTGGGGCTGCGCCACCAAGTGCAAGAGCGAGTTCGGTAGCCAGCTCATCCTGGTCAGCCTGAACAGCGACAAGGTCGTGCCCCTGAGCGGCCATCTCAAGCCGTCCGCCGACTCCCCCCGCCGCTGGACGCCGCTGCTCACCGCGCGCTGAGCACGCCCGTCCCGCTGCCCTCGAACTCGCCGCCCACGAGCCCGTCGTAGGCGGTGAGCAGCCCGTCGACTGCCTCCCGGTCGGCGGGCCGCAGCGGTGCGCGGACCGGGCCCGCGGGCAGCCCGGCCGCGTTGAGCAGGGCCTTCGCGGTCACCGTGCCGGGCAGGCCGGAGGCCATCATCAGCTCGATGAGCGGCGTGACATGCAGCTGCTCGTCGGCGGCCCCCTCGGTGTCGCCCGCGTCGAACGCGTCGAGCATCGCCCGGAACCGGCGCGGCACGACGTTCGCGACCGTGCTGACGCAGCCCGCGCCGCCGAGGGCGTACAGCGGAAGCGCGTACTCGTCGCAGCCCGCGTAGTACGCGAGGTGCGTGCCCGCCATCACCTTCGCGGTGCCGAGCATGTCGTACGCGCAGTCCTTCACCGCCACGATCCGCGGGTGCTCCGCGAGCCGCAGCATCGTCTCCGGCTCGATGCGGGTGCCCGTGCGGCCCGGGATGTCGTACAGCATCACGGGCAGGCCGCAGGCGTCGGCGACCGCGCGGAAGTGCTCCTCGACCGCGTCCTGCGGCGGCTTGCTGTAGTACGGCGTGACGGTCAGCAGGCCGTCCGCGCCCGCCTTCCGGGCCTGGAGGGCGAGCTCGACCGCGTGCCGTGTGTCGTTGCTGCCGACGCCCGCGACGACCTTGGCGCGGCCCTCGACCGCCTCGCGCACGGCGCGCACGAGCGCCGACTTCTCCGCGTCGGACGTGGTCGGGGACTCGCCCGTGGTGCCGGAGAGGACGAGCCCCTCGCAGCCCTCCGCGACCAGGTGGTCGGCGAGCCGCTGCGCACCGTCGAGGTCGAGCCCGCCGTCCTCCGTGAACGGGGTGACCATCGCGCACAGAACGCGGCCGAAGGGGGAGCGTGGAGCGGGAAACTGGATCATAGAGCCAGTCTCGGCGTGGCGGCTGTGAAGCTCCACTTAAATCTTCTACGAGGTACTGCGCAGTACTGCTTCGAGGTGTGCCCCCGAGTGCTGCTTCGAAGTGCTTCTTCGAGGTGTGAGGCACCGGTGCCAACTTGCCCCGGAATACGTCACCATGGCGGAAGCCGGTGAACGCGGCAGTGGACACTTCAACGCGTACAGGAGGCACCATGAGGCTGGGCAAGGCACTCGCCACCGGAATCGCCGAGGAAGAGCCCCGCGAGGACGCGACCGTCGCGGCGATCGCGGACGCGGCACAGGAAGTCGCCCCGGACATCGATGAGTTGGCGCCCGCCGCCCCGGTCGAGGTGCCCGCGGGCCGATGAGGCTCCGGCTTCCCACGGAGCGCCCGCAGCAGCCGCCGACGGGGTACAAGGTCGCCCACCCGGTGCTGTCCCAGGACGGCACCCGGGCCGGGTTCACCGGCATCTCGCTCGGCGGCTCCCTGCCGTACGGCGCGCTCGACGAGGCCCGCTGCGCCTACGGCCGGCGGCACCGCGCCCCGCACCGGCGCTGCGACTGCGGCTTCCACTGCGTGCACGCGCGCGCCGACGCCGAGGGCCTGCTGTGCACCGCGGAGCACCGGGCGGCGGCGCTCCTCGAAGTGGCGGTGCTCGGCGCGTACATCCGCTTCGAACGGGGCTTCCGGTACGCCCGCCAGCGCGTGCGGACGGCGACCGTGGGGCCCTGTGGCTGCGGCGCCGCCGCGACCCGGCTCGCCGACGCCGGGTGGGGCAGGCCGGGCTGGCGCGCCCTGGAAGGGGTGTGCGGCGGGTGCGGGCGGGGGAGCGGGCGCGTCGCGGTGCCGCTCGGGCGGTTCGCCGGCGTGGCGGGCGAGGGGCTGCGGGTGACGGCGGCCCCCGCGGTGTCCGGCGCACCGGCCGCTCCCGGCTCCGTGCCCGGGGGCCTCGGGCTGCCGGAGCTCACCGCGGAGGTGGCGCTCCTGCAGGCCAGACTCGACTGGTTCCAGAGCGAGTTGGGGCGGCTGCGGGGGCCGGGGTAGACGGGGGACCCGGTGCCGCGGTCCGGCACGTGCCGACGCCGCCGCGTTGACGGGCCCTGGCGCGCGCAGGACCCTCGGGCCATGAGCTCGCATCCGTATGCGCGGTATGTCGCGGTCGGAGACAGCAGGACCGAAGGGCTCGGCGACGGCGACGAACGGCGCGGCTACCGCGGCTGGGCCGACCGCCTCGCGGAGATCCTCGCCGCCGGACGCCCGGACTTCGCGTACGCCAACCTCGCGGTGCGCGGCCGCCTCACGGAGCAGGTCAAGGACGAGCAGCTGGGCCCCGCCCTGGCCCTGAAGCCGGACCTCGTGACCGTCGTGGCGGGCGTCGACGACCTGGTGGGCCCCGGCTACGACGCGGCCCGCACCGCCCGCGCCATGGAGGAGATGTTCGCCGAGCTCACCGGGGCGGGCGCCCGCGTCGTCACCGTGACCTTCCCCGACATCGGCAGGATCGCGCCCCTCGCCCGCAGCGCCAAGGCGCGCGTCGTCGACCTGAACGCCCGCGTCCGGGCCGCCGCGGACCGCCACGGCGTCGTCGTCCTCGACCTGTTCCCGCTGCGGATCACGGCCGACCCGCGCCTGTGGTGCCGGGACCGGATGCACGCGAGCCCCGTCGGGCACGCCCGGATCGCCGCGGCCGTGGCCGACGCGCTCGGCATCGCCGGGCACGCGGACTGGGCGCGCCCGCTGCCGCCGCTCGCCCCGGTGACGACGCTCGGCGAGGCGGCGCAGGAAGTGCGGTGGCTCGCGGGCGCGGTGGGTCCGTGGGTGCGGCGCCGGATGCGGCTGCCCGTGGTGGGCGGCGCCGGACGGAGCGCGAAGCGGCCGGTGCTCGACGCGGTGACGCTGCCGGAGGGGGCCCGGCCGTGACGCCGCCCGCACGGGCCTGACCGCGAGCCCCCCGGCCACCCGCACGGACCCGGCCGTGACGCCGTCCGAAGCGGCTTGACCTGAACCAAGGTTCACGTTGGAACGTAGGTCGTGCACGGCGCCCCAAGAGGGCGGCGCGAATCACCGATGACCAGGGAGAACCCCATGCCGCAGCGCACCACGACCCCCGCCGACCCGACCCGCTCCGACGTGGGCCTCACCTTCTTCAGCACCTGGCACGTCGGCACCCCGGAGCGGCAGCGGGCCACGGTCGACGCGATCGCCCACGCCTGGGAGAGCCGGGTGTGGCCGCACGAGGGACTCCTCTCGTACAACGTGTACACGGGCTCCGACGGGCAGACCCTGATGCACCACTCGCAGTGGCGGGACGACGAGGCCTACCAGGACTTCTTCGCCAACGGCCGGGACCAGCGGAACGCCGAGATCGACGCGGCCGTGCCGGGCATCGAACGCCTCGGCCTGACGAAGACCCGCCACTACCGGACCGTGGCGGGCGGCGGCACCGGGACGCCCGAGGCCTTCGTGACCGTCGAGGTCGACTTCGAGGGCCCCGACGCCGAGCGCCAGCGCGCCTGGGTCGACACGGTCGCGACGGCACTCGCGTCCGACCCCGTGCCCGCCCCCGGGCTCGTCGCGGCGCACTTCCACCTCAGCACCGACGGCCGACGGATGGTCAACTACGCGGAGTGGCAGAGCCAGCAGGCCCACATCGACGCCCTCGCGGCACCGGGCGACGGCGTCGGCTCGCCGTCCCCGCAGTGGCAGAAGGTGCGGGAGTTCCCCGGCGTGGTCCAGGACTCCAAGGTGAAGCGGTACCGGTTCGCGTACGGAGTGGCGCCCCGCTGACCGGCCGGCGCCGGGGTGGGACCGTGGGGGCGGGGGCCGTGGGGGACCGGCCCCGCGCACCCGAGGAGTCTCCATGGCAGGCAGCGGCGGCGGGCACGGCGAGGCGTTCGAGGTCGTCCGGGAGTTCGAGGTCGGCCGCCCGCCCGAGGTGGTGTGGGCCGCGCTCACCACCGGTACCGGCGGCTGGCTGTGCCCCGTGGAGTACGAGCCCCGCGAGGGCGGCGCCGCCCCCTGCGGCGGTGTCGTCGCCCGCTGGGACCCGCCGCGCCGCCTCACCGTGGAGGGCCCCGGCGGCCTCGCTCCGCACCGGGGCGCGCGCCTGCTCGACCACGTCATCGAGCCGTGCGACGGCGGCCGCCGCTCCTGGGTCCGGTATCTGCGCGCAGGACCCCTCGCGGACGAGGCGGAGGCGGACGAGGCGGAGGCCGCGGCGGTCACCGAGTACACCGACTTCTGCCTGCACACCCTGCGCCAGTACCTGACGTACTTCGCGGGCCGCCCCGCCGTCTGCACCGTCCTCGGCCCGGTCGGCGCGGGCGCCGCGTTCACCCGGCTCACCCGCGCGCTCGGGCTGCCCGCCGACGCCCGCGAGGGCGCCCGGGTCCGGCTCGTGGCCCCGGGCGCCGAACTCGACGCGGTCATCGGCTTCCGCACGCGGCGCTACGTGGGTCTGCGGACCGACGACGCCCTGTACCGCCTGCTCGGCGCGCCCGTGGGCCTCACCGTCCACGACTTCGCGCCGCACGCGGACGCCAAGCGCACCGAGCTCGCCTGGCGCGACTGGCTGACGCGCCTCTACGGCTGAGCCGGCAGGGGGTGCGCTACGGCTTGAAGCGCACCACCTGCGGGTCGTGGTCGCTGTTCTGCTCGGCGAACTCCGCGTTCACATGCACGCTGTCGTACGCGAACCGGCCGACACCGGGGCTGACCAGGATCTGGTCGAGCACCTGGGAGTTGCCCTGGAAGACGTACGAGTAGCGCTCGGCGCGCGGCAGCGACTTCACGCCCGCGCGCAGGGCGCCGCCCGCCTCCAGGGCCTTGGTCGTCGGCGAGAACTCGAAGTCGTTGATGTCACCGGCGACGACGACGTCCGCATTCTTCTCGGCCGCGCGGATCTTGCGTACGAAGGCGTTGACCGCCTCGGCCTGCTTGACCCGCTGGACCTCCGAGGGCCGGGACGGCGGCTGGTGGTGCGAGGTCAGGGACTCGTCGCCGCCCTTGGACGCGAAGTGGTTGGCGACGACGAAGACGGTCCTGCCGCGGAAGGTGAACTCGCCCGCGAGGGGCTTGCGGCTGTTGGTCCACGCCGCGTTCGCCGGGTCGATCCGGCCGGGCGAGCGGGTGAGCGCGGCCCGCTTGCCCGCGCGCACGACGTCCGTGGGCGTGGTCGCGTCGCCGCCCGCGCGGTCGGTGAACGACACCCGCTCGGGGTTGTAGAGGAACACCTGGCGGATGTTGCCGCCGGGCTCGCCGCCGTCCTTGTTGTTCTCGGGGTCGACGGACCGCCAGGAGTAGCGCGGGCCGCCCGCCGCGGCGACGGCGTCCGTGAACTTCTTCAGGGTCTGGTCGGCGGCCACCGTGCCGTCGTTCTTCGCGCCGCTGTTGTCCTGGATCTCCTCCAGGGCGACGATGTCCGGCGACGCGAGGTGGGTGACGACGGCGCGCGCGAGCGCGTCGAACTTCTCCTGCGGGTCGCCGGGGTCGAGGTTCTCCACGTTGTACGTCGCCACGGCGAGCTCGCGCTCGCGCTGCGGCCGGGTCCGCTCCCGCTGAAGGCCCTTGGGGACGACCTTCCCGAGTGTGCGCGCGGTCAGCGTGTACCCGCCGAACTGGTTGAAGTCGAGGGGGCCCTCGGTCGTGCCGGACAGCACGTCCCCGACGTCCGCCTTCGGGAAGGGGCTCTCGGAGACCGGCGCCAGCTGCTGGATCTGCAGGCGCCCGGTGTTCTGCGCGGCGTACGAGCGGTACAGCGCGCCCCCGCGCTCGCTCCGGTTCTCGTGCGGCTTCACCGTCACCCAGAGCTCGTTGTACGGGTCGGTGGCGCCGACGACGCGCGAGGTGCCGACGGCGACGTTCATGCCCTCCAGGGACTCGTACAGGTCCAGGGCGTAGGAGCGGGGACGCAGCGGCAGGGCGTTGACGCTGTTCCCGGCTGCCGGGTCACCGGCGGGCGCGTACGCGGACGGCACCGACTTGGCGCTGATCGTGACCGGCGCGGGCAGCGCGTTGCCGGACGACTCGACCGTGACCGTCGGCTTGGTGAGCTGGGTCAGCGACTGGTTGCCGGAGTTCGCGCCGCCGGGGACGTACTCGGTGACGGTGCCCGAGACCCGGACCGCGTCGCCCGTCTTCACGGTCGGCGCCGAGCCGGTGTAGACGAAGACGCCCTCGCTGGTCGCGCGGTCGTCGTCGGCCTGCGGGTCCTGGATCCAGAAGCCCTTCGAGCCGTACGCGCGGACGCCGGTCACGATCCCCGGCACGTCCGTGACCTGCCGGCCCGCCAGCGGTGACAGGCGCGTCGTGCCCTGGATGTCGTGGACGCGCACCTGGTCGGCCGACGCGGGCGACGCGGTGGCGGCGAGCAGTCCGGCCGCGAGAGCCGTGGCGACGGCGGCGCCGACGGCGGCGGATCTGGGGGCGCGGGATATGGGGGACATCAACGGCTCCGGGGATTCGGGGATGAGGGGTGGATGAGGGGTAGCGGACAGCACAGGCGGTTTCGCGGCCCGGGGGAGTGGCGCTCTACGCGCGTCAATCTCCGGTGTGAGCAGGGAAGTTGTCAAGGTTGTGCCGGTGTTCCGCGGCTGTACGTTTTCTGACAGGGACATGAACTCAGGCAAAGAGGGGCAAGCCCGGAGCGCCCGGGGGCGGCGGCGACCAGGGCCGAGCGGCGGGCGGCGGCCGGTCAAACCCGTCTAGGCTTCACACAGCAGACCCGTACCCCCGTGTGCCCCGTCAGGAGAACCAGCCGATGTCCCAAAGCCCCGCCACCCTGCCGCCGGTGCTGCTGCACTCCGAAGCGGAGCTCGCGCGGGACGCGCTCGCCACACCCCTGCTCGCCCGTGCCGTGCGGCTCGCCCGCTGGGCCGGGCCCGACACGCGCGTCGGCGCGGGCGGCGAGCTCGTCGACGAGCAGCTGCCCGCGGCGGCGGCCGAGCTCGGGCTCGTCGACGGGGCCGATGGCCTGGAGGCCGGGGACGCGGCGGCGTACGCGAGCGAGGCCTGGCGGGTCGCCGTCGACACGGGGCTCGTGGAGGTCGAGGACGGCGAGGACGAGGACGCCGACGGCACGGTGACGGCGAGCGAGGACCTGGCGCTGCTCACGTCCGGCAGCCCGCAGGACGTCCTCGGCATCTGGCTGGGTGCCCTGGAGACGGCCTTCGCGGACGCCACGGTGCCCGACCTGGACGACCTCGTGGACGCCGTCCAGGAGGGCGGCGAGATCGACTTCTCGGAGCTCGGCTGGGACCCGCAGGCCGAGGCCGACTTCCTCGAAGGCGTCCTCGGGAACCTGTACCTCCTCACCGTCAGCGACGGCGCCGCGGAGGACGGGGCGGTGCCGCTGCCCGCGCTCGCCGCGTCGATGATCGTGCCCGACGACATGGGCGAGCCCACCGACGACATCCTGGAGCAGGTGTCGGACGCGATGATGCGGCTCGACGACCAGTTCCGCCTCCTGGAGCCCGTCGGGCTCGTCGAGTACCAGCCCGTCGACGAGGCGCTGATGGCCGACATCGACAGCGAGGAGCCGCTGCCGCCCGTCGACGACGAGGACGTCACGCGGTACGGCATGGTCAAGCTGACGCCGCTCGGCCTGTACGGGATCCGGGCGCGGATGCTGGAGGCCGGTGTCGACGCGCCCGCCGTCGGGGACCTCGCCGACAAGGGCGCCGACACGCTCCTCGACGCCACCGCCACGTTCCCGCAGGCCGCCGCGCAGGCCGAGATCGAGCAGTGGCTCGCGCGGCGCGCGCCGCTCGACGCGGCGCGGGAGCTGTTGTCCGCGGCGCGCGGCGGCGACGAGGGCGCGCCGGTGCGGCGCCTTCGGTGTCAGCAGGCGCTGTCGCTCGTCGGGGGCGCCGCCGAACCCGCGCTCCGCGAGGTCCTCGACGACGCGGAGCTCGGCGGGCTCGCGCGGGTGTGGCTCGCCGAGCAGGGCGCCGCGGATGTGCCCGCGCCGTCCGAGGGCATGGTCTTCTGGCTCACCATCGACACGATCGCGGCGCAGCTCGCCGCCGAGGGCAACTCCGAGGAGCTGCAGGGCCTCGTGGAGGGGCTTGCCGCGCAGCACAGCGGGTTCTTCGCGGCGGCGTGGCGGGTGGAGCACCCCGCGACGGCGGACGTCCTCGAAGCGATGGGGCGGCTGCATCCGGACAAGAAGGTGGCCAAGGAGGCCCGCAAGGCGGCCTTCAAGGCCAGGTCGCAACAGTCCTGAGGCCACCCCGCGGCCCCAGCCCCCACCGGCCTCGGGGCCGCGCCCCTCACACGCCGTACGGCTGATTCCCCCACCCGCCCGCCCTTCCATCGCGCTGGCGCGCTCGTCCTCAAACGCCGGACGGGCTGATCCTTCCCCGCCCACCCGCCCCTTTCAGGGCGGATGGGCGGGGGTTTTCAG
>NZ_JBHYJH010000074.1:0-45074 GCF_042740445.1 Streptomyces sp. NPDC059003
GGGGCGCAGCCCCCTAGTTCGGGAAGGGGCGGGACTGGGGCGCCCCCGCGAGGGACGCGGCGCGCTGTCAGACCCGTGCGGCAAGATGCCCCCGTGACCCACCAAACCCGACGGCTCATGCTGCTCGACACGGCGTCCCTGTACTTCCGGGCCTACTTCGGCGTCCCCGAATCCGTACGGGCCCCCGACGGCACCCCGGTGAACGCGGTGAGAGGCCTCCTCGACTTCATCACCCGCCTCGTCCAGGACCACCGCCCCGACGACCTCGTCGCCTGCATGGACGCGGACTGGCGCCCGCACTGGCGCGTGGAGCTCATCCCGTCGTACAAGGCGCACCGCGTCGCCGAGGAGGCCCCCGAGGGCGCGGCCGTCCCGGACACGGAGGAGACGCCGGACACGCTCTCCCCGCAGGTCCCGGTCATCGAGGACGTCCTGGACGCCCTCGGCATCGCCCGCGTGGGCGTCCCGGCGTACGAGGCGGACGACGTGATCGGCACGTACGCCGCGCGGGCGGCGGGCCCGGTCGACATCATCACGGGCGACCGCGACCTGTACCAGCTGGTGGACGACGCCCGCGGCATCCGCGTCCTGTACCCCCTGAAGGGCGTGGGCACGCTCCAGGTGACCGACGAGACCTGGCTGCGCGAGAAGTACGGCGTGGACGGCCCCGGCTACGTCGACCTCGCCCTGCTGCGCGGCGACCCCAGCGACGGCCTGCCCGGCGTGCCCGGCATCGGCGAGAAGACCGCGGCCAAGCTGCTCGACGCCTTCGGCGACCTGGCCGGGATCATGGCGGCGGTCGACGACCCGAAGTCCAAGCTGACGCCCTCGCAGCGCAAGCGGCTCGACGAGTCCCGCGCGTACGTGGCGGTCGCGCCGAAGGTGGTCCGGGTCGCGAGCGACGTACCGCTGCCGGACGTCGACGTGGCGCTGCCGCGCGAGCCGCGCGACCCGGCCGCGCTCGACGACCTCGCGGCCCGCTGGGGCCTCGGCGGCTCACTGCAACGCCTGCTGACCGTCCTCCAGGACTGACGGACCACAAGATGTTAGGTTAGGTAAACCTAACAAGCAGTGGATCAGGGGAGGCACGTCATGGCAGAGCGGCCCGCACGCAGGAGTCCGAAGCCCCACGTCGCACAGGTCGTCCGCACGGAGTGGCTGACCCCGCACATGCGGCGCGTGATCGTCGGCGGCGACGGCCTCTCCGAGTTCTCGGCCGGGGAGTTCACCGACCACTACGTGAAGATCCTCTTCGCCCCGGAGGGGGTGACCTACCCGGAGCCCTTCGACATCCAGCGGATCCGCGAGGAGCTGCCCCGCGAGCAGTGGCCCGTCACGCGTACGTACACGGTGCGCTGGTGGGACCCCAAGGCCCGCGAGCTCGCCCTCGACTTCGTGATCCACGGCGACGAGGGCCTGGCCGGGCCGTGGGCGCTGCGCGCGGAGCCCGGCGACACGGTGCGGCTGCTCGGCCCCGGCGGCGCGTACACCCCGGACCCGGCCGCCGACTGGCATCTGATCGCCGGTGACGAGAGCGCGCTGCCCGCGATCGCCGCCGCGCTGGAGGCGCTGCCCGAGGGCGCCGAGGTACGCGCGTTCGTGGAGGTCGAGGGCCCCGAGGAGGAGCAGAAGATCCAGACGAGCGCGGAGGTCGTCTGGCTGCACCGCGCCGGCCGCCCCGTCGGCCAGGCCCTCGTCGAGGCCGTGCGCGCGCTCGACTTCCCCGCGGGCGAGCTGCAGGCGTTCGTGCACGGCGAGGCGGGCTTCGTGAAGGACCTGCGCCGCGTCCTGCGCATGGACCACCAGGTCCCGCGCGAGCGCCTTTCTGTCTCCGGCTACTGGCGCCTCGGTCACAACGAGGACGGCTGGCAGGCCTCAAAGCGCGAGTGGAACGCCCAGGTGGAGGCCGAACAGGAGACCGGCACGACCGCGGCCTGACCACCAAGGGACGCCCCACCACCCGGGGCGTCCCCGGACCCACACGGGACGCAGCCCCCTCAAAACACCGCTGGAACCCAACCCACACGTGGCATCGCTACGACGCAGCCCCACAGAGCATCCCCGGAACCCAACACTCACAGGACACCCCCTGGGCCCCAACCCCCACAAGGGCAACCCCGAGCCCCCCCCCGCGGCACCTCTCCCACACGGCCCCCGCAGCGCTTCGCTGCGGGCTGCGCCCTCGCAGGGCATCCCCGGGGCACGGCACCCGCGGGCACCAGCACGCGGCAGCGCTCACAGGAAATCCATGAGCCCAACCCCCGCAGGACAACCCCGGGTTCCAGCCACCACGAGGCGTCACGGCGGCCCAAGCCTCGCCGAGCCTCCCCGGCGCCCAGCCCACGCGCGCCATCCCTGCGAAGCAACCCACGGGGCACCGCCGAGCGCAGCCCCGCAGGACACCACTGGGCCCAACCCTCGCCGGACATCGTCGGAACCCAGCTCACACGAGGCATCCCTGCGGCCCAGCCCTCACAGAGCACCCCCGGAACCCAACCCTCACAGGGCACCCCCGAGACCAGCCCTCACCCGGCCCCACCCGGCCTCATGGCGGCGCAGCCCGGGCAGGGCCTCCCCCGGGACCAGCCCCCACGAGGCATCGCCCCGGCCCGAGCCTCGCCAAGCCTCCCCGGCCCCCAGCCCACGCCGGACCTCCCCGCCACTCAGCCCGCGCCGGGCACCCCCACTCACCCCGCACCGGGCACCCCGCTCACCCCACGCCCGACACCCCCACCCACCCCACAGCCGGCCGCCCCGCCCCTCAATCCCCCCGCACCCGCGCATGCAGATGCATGTCATGCCACCCGTCCTCATGCAGAACCGCGCTGCGCTTCGTGCCCTCCGGGGTGTAGCCCGCCTTCAGGGCCACGCGGCACGACGCCTCGTTCGCTGTGGAGTGGGTCAGTTCGAGGCGGTGCAGGCCTATCTCGTCCAGGGCCCAGGAGGTCAGGGCCGTCACGCCGCGGAAGGCGACGCCTCTGCCCCGGGCGCGCGGGGCCGTCCAGTACGCCATTTCCGCCTGGCCGTCGCCGAGGGCGATCATCCGCAGCGCGACCCGGCCGAGCGCCTCGTCGGATTCCGCGTCGGCGACGGCCCACTGCGCGGAGTTCTCCTCGTACCACTCCGCGCGCCAGGTCTCGATCCACCCGCGGGCCTCGGCCACGGACTCCGCCACGCGCGCGTGCCAGCGCTGCAGCAGCGGATCCTGGAACGACTCGTACACGACGGGCGCGTCCGCGGGCGCCCAGGGGCGCAGGATCAGGCCGCCGGACGCGGGCAGCCGAGGCTGGTCCCGCTCGGCGAACGTACCGGGCTTCACGACATCCGAGATCTTGTAGGGCATGCCCCCATCCTGCTCGGCGGCCCGGCCCGCTCCCAGCGAATTACGCTTGCCCGGTGAGACGCAAGCCCCGTATCCCGCCCGCTCCCCTGCCCCAGCGCGACGGCGTCGACCCCGTGCGGGTGCGACTGCCGCAGGACGGGGCGTGGGCGACCGTGCGGGACCATCTCGTGGAGCGGCTCGCCGCGGGGCCCGGCGTCATCGACGGAATGCTGGCGGCGGGGCGGATCGTGGGCGCGGACGGGGCGCCGGTCGCGCCGGACGCCCCGTACACGGCGGGCGCGTATGTCTGGTTCCACCGCGACCTGCCGGCCGAGCCCCGGGTGCCGTACCCCATCGCCGTCGTGTACCGCGACGAGCACATCGTCGTCGCCGACAAGCCGCACTTCCTCGCGACGATGCCACGCGGCGGCCACGTCACCGAGACCGCGCTCGCCCGCCTGCGCGTCGAGCTCGGCATCCCCACGCTCGGCGCCGCCCACCGCCTGGACCGGCTCACCGCGGGCCTGCTCCTGTTCACCGTGCGCCCCGAGGAGCGCGGCGCCTACCAGACGCTGTTCCGCGACCGGCGGGTGCACAAGGAGTACGAGGCCGTGGCCGCGTACGACCCCGGCCTCGCCCTGCCCCGCACCGTGCGCAGCCACATCGTGAAGGACCGTGGCGTCCTCGCCGCGTACGAGGTGGCGGGCGCCGAGCCGAACAGCGAGAGCGTCGTCGAACTCGTCGAGCACGACGGGCGCCGCGGCCGCTACCGCCTGCTGCCGCGCACCGGCCGCACCTACCAGCTCCGCGTCCACATGAACGCCCTCGGCGTGCCCCTCCTCGGCGACCCGCTCTACCCCGCGGTGCGCCCGCCCGTGGCGCCGGACGACTTCCGGCGCCCGCTCCAACTCCTCGCCAGGACCCTGGAGTTCACGGACCCGGTGACCGGCACCGCACACCGCTTCGTCAGCGGGCGCACCCTCGCCGCCTGGGCCTCGTACGAGGAGTGGGCCCGGTAGCGCCGCGCGGTCGCGGGCCTAGTAGCCGCGCCACCACTCCAGGAACCGCCGCCACGCGCCCTTGCGCCGCACGGGCGTCGCGTCGGGGGCGGGCCACGCGGCGGCCGGGGCGGCGGGAGCCGTCGGCTGCGGGACCGGCTCCGGCAGCGGCGACGACACCTCCCAGCCCTTGCGCGGCGCCGGCACGTGCGACATGGGCCGGGCCGTGACGTCCTGCGGCGGCCGCGCCCCGAAGGTCACGGGCAGCTCCACGAGGTGCCGCGACAGGATCGACGAGCGCCAGCGCAACTCGCTCTCGTCCACGGCGAGTTCCACGTCGGGCAGCCGCATCAGGAGCGCGTCCACGCCGGTGTCGGCGATGGCGCGGCCGATGTCCTGCCCCGGGCACTCGTGCGGCCCGCCGCTGAAGGCGAGGTGGGAGCGGTTGCCCTGCATGTTGGCGGACAGGTCGGGGCGCACCACGGGGTCGACGTTGCCCGGCTGGATGCCGAGGAGCAGGCCGTCGCCCGCCTTGATGTGCCGGCCGCCGAGCTGGGTGTCCTGCTTGGCGAAGTAGCCGACCATGGCGCTGAACGGCGGCTCGTCCCACAGCGACTGCTCCACCGCCTCCGGCACGGTCATCTGGCCGCCGCTCAGCTGCGCGCGGAAGCGCGGGTCGGTGAGCACCATGCGCAGGACGTTCGCGATGAGGTTCGCCGTCGCCTCGTACGCGGCGATGAGGACCAGACGCAGGTGCTGCGCCATCTCGTCGTCGGTGAGCTGCTGCGGCTGGGCGATGAGGGCGCTGGTGAAGTCCTCCTCGGGCTGGGCGCGGCGGCGCACCACGTGCCGGGTGAGGGCCTCCATCACGTACGCGTTGCTGGCGATGGCCGTCTCGGTGCCCTTGATCATGTCGCGGGCGGCCTGCACCATGCGCTCGCTGTAGTCCTCGGGCATGCCGAGCACGTGCAGCATCACCATCATCGGCAGGTGCTCGGCGAACTGGCCGACCAGGTCGGCCTTGCCGCTCTCGCAGATGCCGTTGAGGAGCTTGTTGCTGTAGCGGTTGATGTGGCGGCGGATGCCGCGGTGGTCGAGGCCCGCCATGGCGCCGGTGACCGCGCCGCGCAGCCGCTGGTGCTCGGCGCCCTCGGCGAAGCTGCACATCGGCTGCCAGGTGAACACCGGCGCGAGCGGGTGGTCGGGGCCCGCGGTGCCGTCCTTGACCGCGGACCACTGGCGGGAGTCGCGGGTGTACTGGGAGGGGGTGCGGACCATGTGCAGGTTCTCGCTGTGGCCGAGGACCGCCCAGACGCGTACGTCGTTGTGGATCAGGGCGGGCGCCACCGGGCCGTGCTCGGCGCGCAGCTTCTCGTACACGCCCGCGAGGTCCTCGTCGGCCTCGGGCCCGTAGAGACGGCGCAGGCCGCCGGGGCCGAGGCCGGAGGTCTGATGGGCGGGGCAGCCGGGCGGCGCGGCCTGGTCGGTGCCGGGTCGGGACTGGGAGGGAGTCGTCACGGTGGTCGCTCCGGGGGTTGCGGACGTTCCAGAGGTACGGGGTTTTCCAGAGGTACGGGGAGGTGCGGAGGTACGGGGATACGGCGCGTGGGGGGTGCGTGAGGGGGCGCCTAGGCCTTGGCCATGGCGAGGGCGTGCAGATAGCGCATGAGGGTCATCAGGGTGTCCCTGCTGGAGGCCCGGCGGCGCGCGTCGCAGTGCACTATCGGCACGTCCGGCTCCAGGTCGAGCGCCGTGCGCAGGGCCTCTATCGGGTGCCGCGGCGCGTCCGGGAAGTCGTTGACGGCGATGATGAACGGCACGCCCTTCTCCTCCAGGCGTCCGATCACGTCGAAGCTGACCTGGAGGCGCCGCGTGTCGATGAGGACGACAGCGCCGAGCGCCCCCTCGAACAGGCCGTTCCACAGGAACCAGAACCGCTCCTGCCCGGGAGTGCCGAACAGATAGAGGACCAGCTCCTCGGTGATGCTGATCCGCCCGAAGTCCATCGCGACGGTGGTGGCGGTCTTGGTCTCGGAGCCGTAGTTGTCGTCGACGCCGATCCCGGCCTGCGTCATGGTCTCCTCGGTGGTCAGCGGGCGGATCTCGCTGACGGAGCCCACCATCGTCGTCTTGCCGACCCCGAACCCGCCCACGATGACGACCTTGACGGCCGCGGCGGCCGTCGCGGGCAGGACATCCTGCTCGCGCGGCCCGGTGATCGCGCCGGAGGTGAGCGTGTCAGAGCTTTTGAAGTCCATGCATCACCGCTTCGAGAAGGGAACGGTCGGGGAGCGCGGAGCGCACGATCGGAGCGCGCGCCTGCACTAAGTCCGCCGCGAGCAGCTCCGTCAGGAGCACGGTCACCACGCTGAACGGCAGCGCCAGATAGGCCGAGAGCTCCGCGACGGACAGCGGTGTGCGGCACAGCCGCAGCACGGCCGACTGCTCCGGCTGTGCCGTCGGGGACGGAGCGCCCCTGGCGACGATCAGCGTGACCAGGTCGAGCGGTGCCCGTTCGGAGTCCTCTCCGGTGAGGATGTAGAGCCGCGCGGGATTCGTCGTGTCCACCGAGGCCGTCGGGGTGTCGGCGTTCGCCGGTTTCCCGGGGGCCTCGGGGCTGCGGCGCTCGCGCCGGACGGGCAGGTCGACCTGGAAGCGGGGGTCGGAAGGATCGTGGGAGGAGGGGTCTTGCGGATGAGTCATACGGCCTGCCCGTCTCGCCGGGGCGGGCTCGTCAGATGGGCG
Source organism: Streptomyces sp. NPDC059003 (assembly GCF_042740445.1). Classification (NCBI taxonomy): domain Bacteria; kingdom Bacillati; phylum Actinomycetota; class Actinomycetes; order Kitasatosporales; family Streptomycetaceae; genus Streptomyces; species Streptomyces sp. NPDC059003. The sequence continues at coordinate 7,066 of NZ_JBHYJH010000074.1, forward strand.
CCGATGCGGACGACGAGGTCGCGCATGCGGTTGCCGATGAGGCCCGCGTCGACGGTCTCCTCGGCGAGGACGGCCAGATAGGCACCGGCTCCGGCGGCCATCATGTAGAAGTAGCCGCTGTCGACCTCGATGATGACCATGCGCATGTTGCCGTCGCTCTCGGGGATCTCGGTGGCGACCGCGGCGGCCAGGCTCTGCAGTCCCGCGCAGGCGGCGGCGAGGCGGTCGGCGGCGTCGGGGTCGCCGCCGTGCCGGGCGATGCGCAGGCCGTCGGCGGAGAGGACCACGATCTGCCGGGTCCCGTGCACGCCGTCGGCGAGTTCCTTGAGCATCCAGTCGAAGTTGGCGCGCTGCTGGATCACTTCCAGCCTCCCTCGTCGGCGTGGTCGGTGCTGCCGTGGTCGTTCTCGGTGCGGACCTGCTGGGGGGCCGCCGGGTCGTTCGCGTGGTCGCCCGTGCCCGGGTCCTCGCCGTTCACGCCCTTCATGAAGGCCTCGATCCACAGACCGGGCTCTTTCTCCTCGTGCTTGCGCACCGGTGGCGGCGGCGGTGGCGGGGCGGACTGCATGGCCGCCTCGGCGCGCCGCTGCGCCTCGGCCTCCTGTGCGTAGCGCTCGCTGAGCGGCATCTTGACGCGGCTCCTGCGCTGCGGGAGGCCGTTGGCCGTCCACTCGGTGACTTCGGGGATCTCGTCCTCCATCGACGCGGAGAGCGGCATGGAGGGGCGCGGCACCGTGGTGACCTTGCGCGGCTTCTTGCGCCGGATGTCGCGGGCCTCCTCGATGATCGTGCCGTCGGCGTTGACGCGCGGCACGGCGGAGGCGCCGATGCCGTGGGCGAGGCCGGGCGCGGAGTCGGCGGTGAGCATGTCGCGCGGCACGATCAGGACGGCGCGGACACCGCCGTACGCGGACTGCCGCAGCGACACCTGGAGGTTGTACATCTGCGAGAGCCGTCCGACGACGGCCATGCCGAGCCGCGGGGTCTCGCCGAGGTCGTTGAGGTCCATGCCCTCCTTGGCCCGCTCCAGCATCAGCTCGGCGCGGGCGCGGGCCTCCTCGCTGAGGCTGACGCCGCCGTCCTCGATCTCGACGGCGATGCCCGTCTGCACCTCGACCGCGGTGACGTGCACGCGGGTCTGGGGCGGCGAGTAGCGCGTCGCGTTGTCGAGGAGCTCGGCGCAGGCGTGGATGAGCGGCTCGACCTTGGTGCCGTGGATGGCGACCTTGGCGATGGAGTGCAGATCGACGCGCTGGTACTCCAGGATCCGGGACATGGCGCCGCGCAGCACGCTGAACAGCGGTACGGGCTTGGGCCACTGGCGACCGGGGCGGGCGCCGCCGAGGACCGTGATCGAGTCGGCGAGGCGGCCGATCAGGGCCGTGCCGTGGTCGATGCGGAGCAGGTCGTCGAAGACCTCGGGGTTGCGGCCGTGGAACTCCTCCATGTCGCGGAGTTCCGCGGCCTGCTGGTGGACGATGGACTGCACGCGCCGGGCGATGTTGACGAAGGCGCGCTGGGCGTTCTCCCGCATCGCCTCCTCGCGGTCCAGGGTGTCCAGGACGGAGCGCAGCAGCTCGCGCTGGGACCGCGGCAGGCCGCGGTGGGCCTCGTCGCCGTCGATGACGTGCCGGATGGCCTCTGCAGGGGCCTCGCCCTGCCGGACCCGCTGGAGGGTCGCGGGCAGCAGCTGGCGGCCGAGGCGCACGGTGTCCTCGTCGAGGGCCGCGACGCGCCGCTCCAGGTGGGCGACCCGCTCCGCGTGGCCGCGGCGCAGGTCCCGGATGGCGCGGCCGCGGCGCGCGGCCTCGCCGCCGACGGCGATCACCACGAGGGTGGCGACGGCACCGCACAGGGCCACCGCGTTCCGGGCCGGGTCCGCCACGACGGCGACGGCGGCTCCGGTGGCGGCCGCCATGACGATGGCGGGCAGCAACAGCACGCGTGCGTAAGGGACTTCTCGGCCACCGGGAGGCGTTTGAACACTCACCATGTATGCCCTCTGAACACTCGTCTTGGGGGAGAAGGTTGGGGGAGCTGGGGGGGCTGTGGGGCTGTGGGGCTGTGGGGATCTGCGGGTCTCGAGGGGGAAGTCGAGAGGGACGTCGGGGAAGGGGGGGTGGAAAGGGGTGGGGAAGGAAGGTGGAGGGAAGGCTCTCCCTGCGTACGCGCAAAACGAACTATCGAAAGATTCCGAACAAGCGACGAACAAGCGCGCGAATCTGACGCAACTCGTTCAACTCGCCACGCTCCGGGCGAGCTTAGTCCGCTCGGATCACGCTGGAGTCATATTCGGCAACCCTCTGCGAGCGCCCGCCGAGGCGCCTACACTCAGCCCTATTTGCACGCATCGCGAGCGTTCGAACGCATGGAGTGAGCACTTCGAACAGTGCCGCTCACGGGCCCCGGAGCCGCTTGCACCCCGCTCGTCAGCGCCTCCGCTCCCCCAGGGCGCCCCGCACGCCCGCCCGAGCACCCCGCTCCCGGACACCCGCTGTACGAAACCGGTGTCAACGCCCCGCGCACGGAAGGAGCACCGGATCGGTACGCGTGTGGCCCCCGCCGAGTCACCCGGCGGGGGCCACACCAAATCGCCTTCGGGGCACGCGGCGCCCGCGCGCGTCAGCCGACGGAGCTGTACGCCACCACCCCGCGCAGCAGTTGGTCCACCGCCTTGCGGGCGTTCTTCCCGACCGTGCTGCCCTCGCGTGGCGCGGCCGCGGAGATCTGCCCGAGCACGTCGATGACCTGCTTGCACCAGCGCACGAAGTCACCGGCGGGCATCTCCGCCTCGCGAAGCACCTCGTCGAGGCCCTTCTCGCTGGCCCACATGTACGCGGCCCAGGCGAAGCCGAGGTCGGGCTCGCGCTGCCCGACGCCCTCGGTCTGGTTGATCCGGAACTCCTCCTCCAGGGCGTCGAGGCGACCCCAGATGCGGACCATCTCGCCGAGCGCCGCCTTGGCCTTGCCGGAGGGCAGCTTCGGCGCGAGCGCGTCGTCGCCGACCCGCGCCTCGTACACCAACGCCGAGACGCACGCGGCCAGTTCGGCAGGGGCGAGGCCCTCCCAGACGCCCGCGCGCAGGCACTCGCTGGCGAGCAGGTCCAGCTCCCCGTACAGCCGGGCGAGGCGCTTGCCGTGCTCGGTGACCTCGTCGCCGCGCAGATAGTCGAGCTCGGTGAGGAGGGCGACGATGCGGTCGAAGGTGCGCGCGATGGTGTTCGTGCGGCCTTCGATGCGGCGCTCCAGCTGCTTGGTGTCGCGCAGCAGGCGGTGGTAGCGCTCGGCCCAGCGGGCGTGGTCCTCGCGCTCGTCGCAGCCGTGGCACGGGTGGGCGCGCAGCTCGGTGCGGAGCCGGGCGATCTCGCGGTCGTCGGCGGCGGCCGAACGGCCCTTGCGGTGGCGCTCGGGCACGATGTGCCCGGCCTTGGTGCGCAGCGCGGAGGCCAGGTCGCGGCGCGACTGCGGCGAGCGCGCGTTGAACGACTTGGGGATGCGCATGCGCTCCACGGGCTCGACCGGCACCGGGAAGTCCATCGCTGCGAGCCGCTTGACCTGCCGCTCGGCGGTGAGCACCAGTGGGCGCGGCCCGTCCTGGTGGTCGAAGCCGCGATGGCCGTTGGCCCGCCCGGCGGGCAGGCCCGGGTCGAGGACGAGCGCGAGGCCCGCGTACTTGCCCGTCGGCACGTGGATCACGTCGCCCGGCTTGAGCTTCTCCAGGGCGGCCGCGGCGGCCGCCCTGCGCTGCACGGCGCCCTGCTTGGCGAGCTCGGTCTCGCGGTCCTTGAGCTCGCGGCGAAGGCGCGCGTACTCCTCGAAGTCGCCCAGGTGGCAGGTCATGGAGGCCTTGTAGCCGTCGAGGCCCTCCTCGTTCTTCTGCACCTGCCGGGAGATGCCGACGACCGACTTGTCGGCCTGGAACTGCGCGAAGGACGTCTCGAGGAGCTCGCGCGAGCGGTGCCTGCCGAACTGCTCGACCAGGTTCACCGCCATGTTGTACGACGGCTTGAAGCTGGAGCGCAGCGGGTATGTGCGCGTGCCGGCGAGGCCCGCCAGGTGCTCGGGGCTCATGGCGCGCTGCCAGAGGACCACCGCGTGGCCCTCGACGTCGATGCCGCGGCGGCCGGCGCGGCCGGTCAGCTGGGTGTACTCGCCCGGTGTGATGTCGGCGTGCTGCTCGCCGTTCCACTTCACGAGCTTTTCGAGGACCACGCTGCGGGCGGGCATGTTGATGCCGAGCGCGAGCGTCTCGGTGGCGAACACCGCCTTGACCAGACCGCGGACGAACAGCTCCTCCACGACCTCCTTGAAGGTGGGCAGCATGCCCGCGTGGTGGGCGGCGATGCCGCGCTCCAGGCCTTCCAGCCATTCGTAGTACCCGAGGACGTGCAGGTCCTCGTTCGGGATGGAGGCCGTGCGCTCCTCGACGAGCTCGCGCACCTGGAGGCGCGCGCCGTCGTCGTTGAGCCTCAGGCCCGCGTACAGGCACTGCTGGACGGCGGCCTCGCAGCCCGCGCGGCTGAAGATGAACGTGATGGCGGGCAGGAGGCCCTCGGCGTCGAGGCGCTCGATGACTTCGGGGCGGCCGGGCGTCCAGATCCGCGACCGCGATCTGCGCTCCCGCTCGCGGTCGGCCTCGCGGACCATCTTGCCCTTGCGGCGGTCCCGCGGGTTGTACGAGCGGCTGGCCTCCATGCGGGCCATGCGGGTCAGGTCCGGGTTGACCGTCTTCTTGCGGCCCTCGCCCTCCTCGAAGAGGTCGTACATGCGGCGGCCCGCGAGGACGTGCTGGAACAGCGGCACGGGCCGGTGCTCGGACACGATCACTTCGGTGTCGCCGCGGACCGTGTCGAGCCAGTCGCCGAACTCCTCGGCGTTCGACACGGTGGCCGACAGGGAGACGAGCGTGACCGACTCCGGGAGGTGGATGATCACCTCTTCCCAGACGGCGCCGCGGAAGCGGTCGGAGAGGTAGTGCACCTCGTCCATCACCACGTACCCGAGGCCGAGGAGCGACTGGGAGCCCGCATACAGCATGTTCCGCAGGACTTCGGTGGTCATCACGACCACCGGCGCCTCCGAGTTGACGCTGTTGTCACCGGTGAGCAGGCCGACGCGGTCCGCGCCGTACCGCTTGGCGAGGTCGGCGTACTTCTGGTTGGAGAGCGCCTTGATGGGCGTGGTGTAGAAACACTTCTTGCCCTGCTGGAGCGCGAGGTGCACGGCGAACTCGCCGACGATCGTCTTGCCGGAGCCCGTGGGAGCGGCCACGAGCACGCCCTTGCCGGCCTCAAGGGCCTGGCACGCCTCGATCTGGAAAGGGTCGAGGCCGAATTCGTACATCTCGCGGAAGGACGCGAGCGCGGTGGCCTGCTCGGCAGCGCGCCGCCGCGCTGCCGCATACCGCTCGGCCGGTGAGAGGTCCTCTGTCATCGTGCTTTCGAGCCTACCGGCCACCACTGACATCGGACGATCAATATCCGGACCTGCGCATATGCCCGCTGGTCAGGACCGGGGCGCGGACCTCAGGGCCCGAGCACCCGCACGGCCCCGCGCACGCACCGCGCGGTCAGCGGCAGCGGCCCGAGCCGCTCCCCGTCCGCGTACCCGGTGACGCCCGCCGCCGCGAGCTCGACCTTCGCGGCCCGGTGCACGGTGACCTTCGGGTGGCCGAGGTGCGTGCCCTTGTAGACGCGGGGGAAGACCGTCAGGAGCGTGGTGCGGCTGCACGCGCCGACCACCGTGATGTCGAAGAGGCCGTCGCTCATGTCGGCCCCGGCGCAGATCTTCATGCCACCGCCGTACGACGAGCCGTTGCCGACCGCGACCAGGGTCGCCTCGACCTCCCGCACGTCGCCGTCGTCGAGCGTGAGCCGGTACGGGATGGGTGCGAGGGCGGCGAGTTCGGCGACCATCGCCAGGTCGTACTTGAAGCGTCCGGTGGGCCAGCGCATGCGGTTGCCGCGGTCGTTGACCCGGGAGTCGAACCCGGAGGCGAGCACGGACCCGAACCAGGTGCCGCCGACCTGCCCGAGGTCGACGTCCCGCAGCCGCGCGCCCTTCAGCGCGTCGGCGACGAGAGCGCCCGCGGCGGCCGGGTCCCGCACGGGCAGGCCGAGCGCGCGGGCGAAGTCGTTGCCGGTGCCCACGGCGATCACCCCGAGCGGGGTGCGCGTCCCCGCGACGGCCTGCAGGGCGAGGCTCGCCATGCCGTCCCCGCCGACGGCTATCAGGGCCCCGGTGCCGCCGTCGACGGCGGCACGCGCCCGGCGCAGCGCGTCGTCGGCGTCCTCCCCGATGACGGTGCGCACGGAGAAGCCGGCCGCGCGCAGGGCCGCGGCGGCCGGCTGGGTCGCGTGGGCGCCCCGGCCGCGCCCCGCGGTGGGGTTGACGAAGAGAGTGATCTCGCTGGTCACGGGGCGGACCTTACAAGGCGTCGGCCCGCATGGGTACGGCGGCTCCGCTCAGGAGGGGTCAGGTGACGTCGTCGTAGCCGTTGTGCCGGGCGGAGCGGGTGCCGTCGCCGTTGACCTGCTCGGGCAGGGACTTGGCGGCGGGGACGGGCCTGACGTCGTCGATCGGCTCGGGCGTGAGGTCGAGGTCCGACGCCTCGTCGTCGTCGAGGTCCGCGTCGGGGTCGGCGCGGCGGCGGCGCTTGTCGTTGAGCACCGAGAAGCCGACGGCGAAGAAGTACAGGACGACGATGGGTCCGGCGAGCGCGATCATGCCGACCGGGTCGGTCGTGGGGGTCGCCACCGCGCCGAAGACGAAGACGCCCATCACGACGCCGCGCCACCAGCCGAGCATGCGCCGCCCGGTGACCATGCCCGTCATGTTCAGCATCACGAGCAGCAGGGGCAGTTCGAAGGAGGCACCGAAGACCAGGACCATCCGGACGCTGAAGTCCAGGATCTTGTCCATGGGCAGGATGTTCTCCGACCCTTCGGGCGTGATCCCGAGCAGCACGCGGATGCTGACCGGCATGATCTCGTACGCGAGCCAGGCGCCGCCGAGGAACAGCGGCACGGCCGCACCGACGAAGGCGTAGGTGTACTTGCGCTCGTGCTTGTGCAGTCCGGGCGCGACGAAGGCCCACAGCTGGTACAGCCAGACGGGGCTCGCCACGATGACGCCCGCCATGAGGGACACCTTCACCGTCGTGGTGAAGGGCGAGAGGAGGTCCGTGTAGGCGACGGTGGCGCACTCGCCGCCCGTGGTCGACATGCCCTCCTTGCAGCGGGGCACGGGGTCCGCGAGGAACTCCATGATGTCCTCGCTGTAGAACGCGGCGACGATCGCGACGATCGTGATCGCCAGCATTCCCTTCGCGAGCCGGTTGCGGAGCTCACGCAGATGGTCCGCGAGCGGCATCCGCCCCTCGGGGTCCCTCTCCTTCTTGCGGGCAGACTTGAGCAACCCACGTCCTCATCTCGTGCGGCAGGCCGACGGTCGGGGTCGGCCTTGGATCAGCGCTGCGTCGTGTGGTCGGTCGGCTCGGCGACCGGACGGGAGCTGCTCACATCGCCGGGCGCGGCCTGGATCGTGCGCTGCTGCGGAGCGGTCTTGTCGGTGGTGGCGGGCGGGTCGGCCGGGGCGGCCTCGTCCTGCTTGCCTTCCGACTTCATCGCCTTGGCCTCGCTCTTGAGGATGCGCGCCGACTTGCCGAGGGACCGGGCCATGTCCGGAAGCTTCTTCGCACCGAAGAGCAGGACCAGGATGACGAGGATCAGAATGATCTCGGTGGGGCCGAGCCTACCCATAGCTGTCTACCTTCTTCACCGAGGCGTCAGATTTCGGGACCGGCTGTCGGACAGTCGTCCGACCACCGGGCTTGCCAGCGATCGTAACCCCCTGGAGTAAACGCGGGGCAATCCCCGTGCATACTCCCAGTTGCGGTCCGCGCCTCACATTTCGGACCACTTCAGCAGCGTACCTGGCCGGTCAGCACAGTTGACAGGCCGCTCCGCGTCACGCCGTGGCGCAGCGGCCGCCCGCGCCTCACTTCAGGTCGCTGCCCGCCCTGACCACTCCGGTCGCGGCCCGCTCCAGGTCCTCGGCCGCGCGGTTGATCCGCCGCGTGGTCTCGGTCACTTGCCGCCCGAGACGCTGGGCCTCCACGAAGACCTTGATCGCGAACACACCCAGTACGGCGAGACCGCAGAATCCCACGGCCACCGCCAGCATCGCCCAGAACATGCGCCGAGCCTAGACGGTCGAGTGCAGCCGCAGCGTCCGCACCCCTCCGCCGGTGAGGAGTTCGATGATGCGCTCCCCCGCGGGCTTGCGGACGGCGGTGCCGCACTCGGGGCAGGTGAAGGAGTAGAAGGTCGTACGGCGGCTGGCGCCGATCGCGAGCCGCAGGGCGCCCGCGGCGAGTTCGAAGCGCGCGCGGCAGTCGGGGCACGCGGCCTTGAAGAGCACCGCGGCCATCGGATGGGACGTAAGGGACGTCAGCGACATACTGTGCAACTCTCCTCGGCTCGGTTCTCCACGCACCACGCGGGCACTCCGATCGCTCGCCCTCCGGCGTCCCTCACACCCCGCCCCCGATCCGGCGCCGTGCCCCCCGTACGCCCCCGCGCCCGGCGTCCTCACGCCCCGGGCCCGCCCGTAGCGCCGCCATGCGTCCCCGCACCGCCGCCGTCGCCCTCGTGCGCGGCCCCGCCCGCCGGGCCGTCGTGCGCCACGTCCTCGTACACCACCCCGTCGTACGCCGCCAGCGCCTCCCGTGCGGCCCGCCGCGCGCTGTCCGCGAGGTCCTGCGGCGACACGATGCGGCCGTCGCCGCCCAGGCGCAGGGCGAGCCGGCGCAGGGACGCCGGGTCCGGGGTGCGCAGCGTGATGCGCAGGCCGCCGTCGGGGAGCTCCTCGGCGCTGTCGTGCGGGTAGTACTCGGCGACCCAGCGGCCGCCGGGGCCGACCTCGACGACCACCTCGGGGTCCTCGGCGGCGGGCTGCACCAGGCCCGCGGAGAGGTCCCGCAGCTCGATCTCCGGCGGCGCGGACGGCTCGTCGAGGACCTTGATCTCGGCGACCCGGTCGAGCCGGAAGGTGCGCCGCGCCTCGGAGCGGCGGCACCACGCCTCCACGTACGTGTGGCCGACGCTGACGAGCCGGATCGGGTCGATCTCCCGCTCGGTGAGCTCGTCGCGGGCGGGCGAGTAGTAGCGGATCCAGAGCCTGCGCCGCTCCGAGATGGCCCGGTCGACATCGGCGAAGACGCCGCCCTCGGACTCGAAGGTCACCGAGAGCCGGGAGCTCGCCCCGGCCGCCTCGCCCGCGGCGGCCTCCAGCTTCGCGGTGGCGCGCAGGAGCGCGAGGCGGTCGCTCTCGCGCAGGCCGGGCAGTGTCGCCACGGCGCGTGCGGCCACGAGCAGCGCGGTGGCCTCGTCGGCGGCGAGCCGGAGCGGAGCGGCCGCGTCCGCGCTGAGCGCGTTGGGGTTGCGCCACCAGATGCGCTCGCCGTCGGTGTCGATGTCGAGCAGATCGCCGCCGCGGAAACTCGTCCCGCACAGCGGCAGCACGTCCAGGTCGGAGATCAGCTCGTCCTCGGTGATGCCGAAGGCGCGCGCGACGTCCCCGACGCGGGCGCCCGGGCGCTCCCGCAGATACGTCACCAGGGACAGCATCCGCCTGGTCTGATCGATGGCGTTCGCGGCCATGCTCTGTCCGTTCCCCCTCAGCCCTTGGCCACGGCGCGCAGCCGGTCCACCACGTCGGCCCGCAGCTCCGCGGGCTCCAGGACCACCACGTCGGGCCCGAACTCCACCAGCCAGGCGTCGAGCCCGTGCCCGTACGGGATCTCGAGCTCGTCCCAGTCGCCGTCCAGCGCCCGCGTGCCGACGGCCTTGGCGCGCAGCGGGTAGCCCGCGCCCTTGCGCAGCCGGATCAGCGCGGTCCGGTCGGCCTTCTCGCCCGCCCAGCGCTCCACGGTCTCACGGACCGTGACGACGTCGGGCACCTCCGCCCGGAACTTCCCGGCGCGCGAGCGGACCTTGCCGGTGATGCGGGAGAGCCGGAAGACCCGCTCCGCCTCCCGGTCGCGGTCCCAGCCCGCCAGGTACCAGTGGCCGCGCCAGCACTCCAGGGCCCAGGGCTCGACATGGCGCTGCCCGGGCCGGGCCGCCGTGGCCTTGCGGTAGTCGAAGACGACGGGCCTGCGGTCGCGGCAGGCCAGCATCAGCGGTTCGAACGCGGCCTCGTGCGCGGGGATGCGCGGCTCCAGGGCGCCGTGCGTCTCGTACGGGTCGACGCCCTCGGGCAGCCCGGCCGCGCGCAGCTTCTGCAGGGCTCCGCTGGCCGCCCCGGCGAGCCTGGCCTGCTGCCACACCTTCGCGGCGAGGCCGAGCGCGGCGGCCTCCTCGGCGTCGAGGGTGATGGGCGGGAGGCGGTTGCTGTCGCGGCGTGCGAGGTAGCCCGTCTCGCCGTCGAGGTTCTCCACCGTCTCGATGACGAGGCCGAGTTCGCGCAGGTCGTCCTTGTCGCGCTCGAACATCCGGTTGAAGGAGTCCTCGGACCCCGCTTCGAGATAGGCCTCGATGGACTCCCGCAGCTCCCGCTTGCTGAGCGGCCGCCTCGTCCCGAGCAGGCACAGCGCCAGATTCATCAGCCGCTCGGCCTTGGCAATGGCCATCGACGCCCTTTCTCGGCCCTGTCCACCCGCGAGTGGCTCCCGGTGCCCACTCACCAGTGCTTACGACCGATGACCGTACCGGTCCGGGGCATGCTGGCAAAAGCCGAAGGCCCATGCCAAGGCAGGCATGGGCCCTCGTCGGTCACTTCCGGTCACGCGCGGACGCGCCACCGTGGGGCGACAGGCGTCAGACGGCCACCAGGTCACAGACGAAGATCAGCGTCTCGCCCGGGGCGATGCGGCCGCCACCGGCGCCGCGGTCGCCGTACGCCAGGTGCGGCGGGATGGTCAGCTTGCGGCGGCCGCCGACCTTCATGCCCTGCACACCCTGGTCCCAGCCGGCGATGACCTGGCCGGCGCCGAGCTGGAACTCCAGCGGGTTGCCGCGGTTCCAGGAGGCGTCGAACTCCTCGCCGGACGAGAAGGACACACCCACGTAGTGGACCTTGACGAAGTCGCCCGCCTTGGCCACGGGCCCGTCGCCCTCCCAGATCTCGTCGATCTGGAGCTCCGTCGGCACCGGGCCGTCGGGGAAGTCGATCTCGGGCTTGTCGATGTTCACGTGACTAGCTCCTGCTCATGTGCGATAGGACAACCGGGACAGTCTGCCATTCCCCGGCGTCACATCTTCGCGAGGATGTCCACCGAGAAGACGAGCGTGGAGTCCTTCTTGATGGGGCTCTTCTGCGGGGGCTTGTCGGCGTAGCCGTCCTTCGGCGGGACGACGACCAGGACGCGGCTGCCGACCTTCTTGCCCTTCAGTCCCTCGCGCCAGCCCGGGATGACCTGCTGGAGCGAGAACTGCGCGAGCTGACCGCTCTTGTACGAGGAGTCGAACTCCTTGCCGTCGGCCCAGAGCACGCCCTTGTACTGGCACAGGAGCGTGTCGCTCTCCTTGACCTCGTCGCCGTCGCCCTCGATCACATAGGTCGCCACGACCTTCTTCGGGGCGTCCTTCTTCGGGACGTCGACGCTGGGGGCCTTGCCGTCGGTGTTGGTGCCGACCTTGGGCAGGTCCGCGTTGTCCTGGGCGACGTCCTTGCCCTTGGCGGAGCTCTTCTTGCTGTACGTGTTCACGATGTCGACGACGAAGACCAGGGTGTCGGTGCCCTTGATGCCCGCCTGCGGGTTGCCCTGCTTGCCGTACCCCAGGACCGGGGGGATGGCGAGCTCGACGCGGCTGTCGACCTTCTTGCCGACCAGGCCCTGGTCCCAGCCGGGGATGACCTGGCCGACGCCGATCGGGAAGATCGTCGGCGCCTTGCGGTCGTAGGAGTTGTCGAAGACCTTGGCAGTGTCCCAGATCTGCCCCAGGTAGTGGGCCTGCAGATAGTCGCCCTTGGCGACCTCGACACCCTTGCCCGCGATGATCGTCTTCACCGCCAGGTCGGCCGACGGCTTGCCGGAGCCCTTGGCGATGGTCGGCTTCTCACCGAACTTCGTGCCCTTGGTGATCGCGGGCACGGGGCCGTCGACGATCTTTCCCTTCGGGGGCGTGGAGTTCGTCGGCGTGTTGCTGTCCTTGGACTTGGCCTTGTCGGACTTGTCGTCACCGCATCCGGCCAGGGTCAGCAGGCCGGCCGGAACGGCCAGGAGGAGAGAGCGTCGGCGCACGGTGGGGGCCTCGTATCGGTCGATCTTGTCAGTGGGCGTGCGCGCAACTCTACGCAGTGAGAAGGGCGCCGTACGAGGAACGTACGGCGCCCCGCGTTGCGTTCCCGCCACGCACTGCCGTCTCAGGGCCCCCACCGGGCCCGTACGGAACGGCCGCGAACGGACAACTCCGCGCTCAGCTGCCGGTCATCGGGGGCCGGCGGTCACATCCCTGCGATGAGCTTCTCCACCCGGTCGTCCACGGAGCGGAACGGGTCCTTGCACAGGACCGTGCGCTGCGCCTGGTCGTTGAGCTTCAGGTGCACCCAGTCGACCGTGAAGTCCCGGCGCTGCTCCTGTGCCCGGCGGATGAAGTCGCCGCGCAGCCGCGCGCGCGTGGTCTGCGGGGGCACCGACTTGCCCTCGAAGATCTTCAGGTCGTTGCAGATCCGGGCCGCCTGTCCCTTCTTCTCGAGCAGGTAGTAGAGCCCGCGGCGGCGGTGGATGTCGTGGTACGCGAGGTCTATCTGCGCGACCCTCGGGTGCGACATGGTCATGTTGTTCTTCGCCCGGTACCGCTCGATGAGCTTGTACTTCATGACCCAGTCGATCTCGGTGGCGATGCGGTCCAGGTCCTCGGTCTCGATCGCTTCGAGCGTACGGCCCCACAGTTCGAGGACCTGCTCGACCGTGCCCGTGCGGATGCCGCGGCGCTCGACGAAGTCCACCGCCTTCTCGTAGTACTCGCGCTGCACTTCGAGGGCGGAGGCCTCACGGCCGCTGGCGAGGCGCACCTTGCGGCGGCCCGTGATGTCGTGGCTGACCTCGCGGATCGCCCGGATCGGGTTCTCCAGGGTCAGGTCCCGCATGACCGTGCCCGCCTCGATCATGCGCAGGACCAGATCGGTCGCGCCGACCTTCAGGAGCATCGTCGTCTCGGACATGTTCGAGTCGCCGACGATGACGTGGAGGCGGCGGTAGCGCTCGGCGTCCGCGTGCGGCTCGTCACGCGTGTTGATGATCGGCCGGGAGCGGGTCGTCGCCGACGACACGCCCTCCCAGATGTGCTCCGCGCGCTGGCTCACGCAGTACACGGCGCCCCGCGGCGTCTGCAGCACCTTGCCCGCGCCGCACAGCAACTGCCGCGTGACGAGGAACGGAATCAGGATGTCCGCGAGCCGGGAGAACTCCCCGTGCCGGGCCACGAGATAGTTCTCGTGGCAACCATAGGAGTTTCCCGCCGAGTCCGTGTTGTTCTTGAACAGATAGACGTCGCCCGCGATTCCCTCCTCGTGCAGACGGCGTTCGGCGTCGACGAGCAGGCCCTCGAGAATGCGCTCGCCTGCCTTGTCGTGCGTGACCAGCTCGGTCACGTTGTCACACTCGGGTGTCGCGTATTCCGGGTGTGATCCCACGTCCAGATACAGGCGGGCGCCGTTCCGCAGAAAGACGTTGCTGCTGCGGCCCCATGACACGACACGGCGGAAGAGGTAGCGCGCCACTTCGTCAGGCGACAGACGGCGCTGTCCCCTGAACGTGCACGTGACGCCGTACTCGTTCTCCAGCCCGAAAATGCGGCGGTCCATGACTGAACATTACGCCTGATGCCCCGCACTGAAACCGGGTTCGACGGCACGGCTTCGATCATTTTCCGATGAACCCTCAACCGTCCCGCGGTCGCCGGTAGCTGCGAGGACCCGTCGCGTCGCGAGCAGCACGAGCAGCGCCGCCGCCCCCGCGAGGCCCGGCACCGCGAAGCCCCACGCCGGGCCGCCCCGCTCCACCACCGGCCCGCCGACGGCCGTCCCCACGGCCGTACCCACCGTGAACGTCGTCACCAGCCACGAGAAGGCCTCCGTCACCGTGCCCCGCGGAGCGTGCCGGTCCACCACGATGAACGCGCACGCGAGGGACGGCGCGAGGAACACCCCCGCGAGCGTCGTCAGCGCCACCATGGCCACCGCGCCCGGCGTGAGCACCAGCGGAACGTAGAACACCGCGAGCAGCGCCACGAGGACCACAAGACGCCGCTCCGGCACCCCCGCCCACTGCCGCGCCCCGTACACCACGCCGCCCACCAGCGCGCCGAGCCCCAGGCCCGCCACCATCGCGCCGTACACCCCGTCACCGCCGTGCCCGTCCGCGTACGACACACCCGCGACCGTGATGGCCCCAAGTGCCGTCCCCACGAAGAGGAACGCCCCGAGCAGCGCCAGCAGACCGGGTGAGCGCAGCGCCCCGAGCCAGTGCGCCTCCCGCGGCGCGGAACGCCACGTGCGCGAGGGCCGCGCCGTCACCACCGACAGCGCGCCGAGCACGCCGATCGCGTTCACCACGAGCAGCGCCGCCCGCTCCGACCACAGCGACACCAGGCCGGTCACCAGCAACGGCCCGACGGTGAACATCACTTCCTGCGCCACGGCGTCCATCGCGTACGCCGTGTGGACGTGCTCCTCCTTGCCGAGGACGTCCGGCCACAGCGCCCGCAGGCCGCCCTCGAGAGGGGGCGTGAACACACCGGCCACCACCATCGCGGCGTACGCGACGGCGAGCGTGTCCGGGCCGGTGAAGGCGAACGCCGCCATGCCGAGCGCCGAGGCGACGGCCGCGGGCAGCATCACCCGGGGCTGTCCGTACAGGTCCACGAGCCGGCCGAGGAGCGGCTGGCCCACCGCCGTGGCCACCGCGTACACCGCCGCGAGGGCGCCCGCCAGGCTGTACGTGCCGTCCTCCGCGCGGACGAAGAGGACGATGGCGATCGCCGCCGTCGCGTTCGGCAGCCGCCCCACCAACGTGCCCACCAGCAATCGGGTCGCGTACCGCGCCCGGAGGATCTCCGCGTAACCGGTAGCCATGACCGCGCCCTCCACCCCGCCCGCGCGCCGCGGCGCCCGAAGTTGTACGTATAACGTTGCGGGGTCATACGTACCATGAGCGCTGTTCAGCAGTCCACCGCCGCGCCCCGCCCGACCGGCACAGCGACGAGCACCCCGACACCCACCAGGAGACGTCCGTGGCCGGACCCCAGCACGACACCACGGCCCCCCGCCCCACCAGCCGCGACGTCGCACGCGCCGCCGGCGTCTCCCAGGCCACCGTCTCCCTCGTCCTCGGCGGCAAATGGCACGGCCGCGTCGCCGAGCGCACCGCCGAGCGCGTCCGTGCCACCGCCAGGGAGCTCGGCTACCGCCCCAACCTCGCCGCCCGCAACCTGCGCCTCGGCCGCACCCGTACCGCCCTGCTCGTCGTCCCCGCGCTCACCAACGAGTTCTTCGCCCGGCTCCACACCGGCGCCGCCCGCGTCGCCGCCCGCCACGGCTTCAGCGTCGTCCTCTACCCCTCCCCCGAGGGCGTCGCCCCGGCCCCCGCGCCCACGGACAGGCCCACCCACACCCCCCGCGTCAGCGACCCCTTCGACTCCGCGCGCGCCGCGCTCGACGGCGTCCTCGCCTCCTCCATGGCCTCCGACGCCCTGGCCACCCTCCGCGGCGACGCGCTTCCCCTCGTCATGCTCGACAGCGACCCCGCCCACAGCCTCGGCGCCACCACGGTCAACCTCGACATCGCCGACGGCATGCGCCAGGTCGCCGAGCACCTCCTCGGCCTCGGCCACCGGGACTTCCTGCACCTCACCGCCGACATCGACTCCTGGACCTTCGACGTGCGCCGCGACGCCCTGGCCGCCGCGCTCCGCGGCACCGGCGCCACGCTCCGCACCAGCAAGGCCGCCCTCACCGTCGACGACGCCCGCACCGCCACGGAGGCCGCCCTCACCGCCGCAGGCCCCCGTCCCACCGCGCTCATCTGCGACGACGACGTCCTCGCCGCGGGCGTCTGCAAGGCCGCCCGCCGCCTCGGCCTGCACGTGCCCGACGACCTCAGCGTCACCGGCTTCGACGACCTCACCCTCGCCACCGCCGTCGAACCCGAGCTCACCACCGTCCGCCTCCCCGCCGAGGACTTCGGCGAGCGCGGCATGGCCACCCTCCTCGCCGTCCTCGACGGCCAGGCGTCCCGGGCCGAGCCCCTGCCCGTCCGCCTCGTCGTGCGCGGCTCCACAGCACGACGCCCCGCACCCCGGTGACAGGCACCGGAGCACGGGGCGACGAAGGACCCGCTGCGGCTACTCCTCGGACGAACCGCCCTCCGAGCCCGCGTCGTCGGACTCGGCACCGGCCTCCGCGTCCGACGACGACGCCGAACCGTCCTCGCCGAGCAGCCGCTCCAGCTGCCGGCCCACGATCCGCTTGAACTTGCGCTGCTGCGGCCGCGTCCGGTCCAGGACGGCCACCTCAAGGCGCTCCGCCGGAATCTCCCGCTCGCTGCCGTTCGTGTCCCGGGACAGCGACTGCACCGCGAGCTTCAGCGCCTCGGCCAGCGTCATCCCGTCCTGATGACGCTGATCCAGATACGTACTGATCTGCTCCGCATTGCCGCCCACCGCGACCGAGCCGTGCTCGTCCACGATCGAACCGTCATGGGGCAGCCGATAGATCTGGTCGCCGTCCGGAGTCGCACCGACCTCCGCGACGACCAGCTCCACCTCGTACGGCTTCTCCGCATTACTGGAGAAAATCGTGCCGAGCGTCTGCGCGTACACATTCGCCAGGCCGCGTGCCGTCACATCGTCGCGGTCGTATGTGTACCCGCGCAGATCCGCGTACCGGACGCCGCCGATGCGGAGGTTCTCGTACTCGTTGTACTTACCGGCCGCCGCGAAACCGATGCGGTCATAGATCTCGCTGAACTTGTGCAGCGCACGGGACGGGTTCTCGCCGACGAACACAATTCCGTCGGCGTACTGCAGCACTACCAGACTGCGACCGCGAGCGATCCCCTTACGGGCATACTCCGCCCGGTCGGCCATGGCCTGCTGGGGTGAGACATAGAACGGCGTCGACACCGGCTATCCGTCCCTTTCTGTCAAAACTTCACAACAACAACAGGGCACTCAGAGCAGCGCGGCCCGCGGGCCGTCCGGCTGCTCAAGACGCCGCTCCAGAATCGAGCGCGCGATCGCGGACGTCTCCTCGTCCGACAGCCTCCGGAACCCCTCGTCCGAAATCACCGTCACGATCGGATAGATCCGGCGGGCCACATCCGGGCCGCCCGTCGCGGAATCGTCATCCGCCGCGTCGTACAACGCCTGCACCACCAGCGTCGTCGCCTGCTCCTCGGACAGATCGTCGCGGTACAGCTTCTTCATCGCGCCGCGAGCGAACACCGAACCCGAGCCGGTCGCCGCGAAACCCTGCTCCTCGCTGCGGCCACCCGTCACGTCGTACGAGAAGATCCGGCCCTTCGCCCGGTCCACGTCATATCCCGCGAACAGCGGCACGACGGCCAGGCCCTGCATCGCCATCCCCAGATTCGACCGGATCATGGTCGACAGGCGATTGGCCTTGCCCTCCAGGGACAGCTGGGTCCCCTCGACCTTCTCGAAGTGCTCAAGCTCCAGCTGGAAGAGCTTGACCATCTCGACGGCCAGACCGGCCGTACCGGCGATGCCCACCGCCGAGTACTCATCCGCCGGGAACACCTTCTCGATGTCCCGCTGCGCGATCACATTGCCCATCGTCGCCCGCCGGTCACCGGCGAGCACCACGCCCCCGGGGAACGTCGTCGCCACGATGGTCGTGCCGTGCGGCGCCTCGATCACGCCCTGCACGGGCGGCAACTGCCGCTTGCCGGGGAGCAATTCCGGCTGGTGCGCGGAGAGGAAGTCCACGAAGGAGGACGACCCCGGGGTCAGGAAGGCAGCCGGCAGACGCCCGGGCTTGAGAGTGTTGGCTTCCACAGGTTTCCTTCCAGGTAGCTAAAAGACCGACGGAGAGCGTCGGGATCATCTCCCAACTTGCCGATGGCCGAATTGCAGTTGAAGCACGGTACGCCACGGACCCTACCCGGCTCGTGGCGGTGATCCACATGCGTCGACGGAGCGGCCGGAGGCCGGAGCGCCGTCAGGGCGGCCGCGCGGCGAGCCGGCGGCAGGGCCGGGCGCCCCGGTGCGGGCAGCGCGCGGCCCGGTCGCACCGCGCCGCGCGCAACGCTTCGTCTTCGACTCGCCCGCCCCCGCCATCCACCTTCACATCGAAGGGGAAAGCGGTCTACTGGCCACCCTTTTGAACGAAGGAGCGCACAAAGTCCTCTGCGTTCTCCTCGAGGACATCGTCGATCTCGTCCAGAACGGAATCGACGTCGTCGCTCAGCTTCTCCTGGCGCTCCTTGAGGTCCTCGGAGGCCTGCGCGTCCTGCGTCTGCTCCTCGACCTCCTCGGTGGAGCGCGTCGCCTTCTGCTGTCCGCCGCCGGTGTCCTTGGTCGCCATCTACCTCACCCCGCTCGGTTAGACGTTCTTGATCAGACCCTACAATCCGGGTCCGACATCGGCCCCGCACTTTGTACAACGTGCGGGGCCCACCTCTGTGATTCCCCGGCCGCCGGGCTTTCAGCCGCGATTCAGCCCCCGGAGAGCACCCGGACCAGATCCTCCGCCGTGCGGCACCGGTCAAGGAGTTCCTTGACGTGATTACGCGTTCCGCGAAGCGGCTCCAGGGTCGGGACGCGCTGGAGGGAGTCCCGGCCCGGCAGGTCGAAGATGACCGAATCCCAGGAGGCCGCGGCCACGTCGTCGGCGTACTGCTCCAGGCAGCGGCCGCGGAAGTAGGCGCGGGTGTCCTCGGGCGGCTTGGTGCGGGCCCTCTCGACGTCGGTCTCGTCCAGGAGCCGCTTCATCTTGCCGCGCGCCGTGAGGCGGTTGTAGAGGCCCTTCTCGGGGCGCACGTCGGCGTACTGGAGGTCCACCAGGTGCAGCCGGGCGGCGTCCCAGTCGAGGCTGTCGCGGCGGCGGTAGCCCTCCATCAGTTCGCGCTTGGCGACCCAGTCGAGCTCTCCGGAGAGGCTCATCGGGTCGTTCTCCAGGCGGTTGAGGACGTCTTCCCAGCGGGTGAGGACGTCCTTGGTCTGGGCGTCGGCGTCGGCGCCGTAGCGCTCCTCTACGTACTTGCGGGCCAGCTCGAAGTACTCCATCTGGAGTTGTACGGCCGTGAGGGTGCGGCCGCTGCGGAGCGTGACCAGGCGCTGCAGCGTGGGGTCGTGCGAGACCTGGTGGAGGGTGCGGACGGGCTGGTCGACGGCGAGATCGACGGCGATGAAGCCGTCCTCGATCATGGCGAGGACGAGGGACGTGGTGCCGAGCTTCAGATAGGTGGAGATCTCGGAGAGGTTGGCGTCGCCGATGATCACGTGGAGGCGGCGGTACTTCTCCGCGTCGGCGTGGGGCTCGTCCCGGGTGTTGATGATGGGCCGCTTGAGGGTGGTCTCCAGGCCGACCTCGACCTCGAAGTAGTCGGCGCGCTGGCTGAGCTGGAAGCCGTGCTCGTGGCCGTCCTGGCCGATGCCCACGCGGCCCGCCCCGGTGATGACCTGGCGGGAGACGAAGAACGGCGTGAGGTGGCGCACGATGTCCGAGAAGGGGGTCTCCCGCTTCATCAGGTAGTTCTCGTGCGTGCCGTAGGAGGCGCCCTTGTTGTCGGTGTTGTTCTTGTAGAGGTGGATCGGCTGGGCGCCGGGGAGCGCGGCGGCGCGCTCGGCGGCCTCCGCCATGATCCGCTCGCCGGCCTTGTCCCAGAGGACGGCGTCGCGGGGGTTGGTGACCTCCGGTGCGCTGTACTCGGGGTGTGCGTGGTCGACGTAGAGGCGCGCCCCGTTGGTGAGGATGACGTTGGCGAGGCCGATGTCCTCGTCGGTGAGCTGGCTGGCGTCGGCGGCTTCGCGGGCGAGGTCGAAGCCCCGTGCGTCCCGCAGCGGGTTTTCCTCCTCGAAATCCCAGCGGGCGCGTCGCGCCCGGTGCATCGCCGCGGCGTAGGCGTTGACGATCTGGGATGAGGTGAGCATGGCATTGGCGTTGGGGTGGCCGGGGACGGAGATTCCGTACTCCGTCTCGATGCCCATTACTCGCCGTACGGTCATGCGGCCCTCCTTGCCCGGCGGCGCCCTCGGTCGGGGGCGCAGCTCAAGTACCGCTGGTTCTCCGGTGCGTGTGCGGTGCCCGTCCCCGCACTGCGCGACTCGGCGGTACGGAAGAGCCTAGAACGCCTTTGCGCTGGTGGGGAGATCATTTCCTGCTTTGCTCTCGCTGGGTTGGTGACGCGGCTGCGAGGCGTCCGCGACCGGCGGAAAACAGTCGGCTGCGGGTACCCGTGGTGGGCACCCGCAGCCGCCCTTTTGCCTACAGGTATTGACCGGTGTTGGCCACCGTGTCGATGGAGCGTCCGGTGTCGGCGCCCTGCTTTCCGGTGACGAGGGTGCGGATGTATACGATCCGTTCACCCTTCTTGCCGGAGATGCGGGCCCAGTCGTCCGGGTTGGTGGTGTTGGGCAGGTCCTCGTTCTCCTTGAACTCGTCGATGCAAGCCTGGAGGAGGTGGGAGACCCTGAGGCCCTTCTGGTTCTGCTCGAGGAAGGCCTTGATGGCCATCTTCTTGGCGCGGCCGACGATGTTTTCGATCATGGCGCCGGAGTTGAAGTCCTTGAAGTAGAGGACTTCCTTGTCGCCGTTGGCGTACGTGACTTCGAGGAAGCGGTTCTCCTCGGATTCGGCGTACATCTGCTCGACGACCGACTGGATCATGGCGTGCACCGTGGCGCCCTTGTCGCTGCCGTGCTCGGCGAGGTCGTCGCCGTGCAGCGGGAGGCGCTCGGTGAGGTACTTGGCGAAGATGTCCTTGGCCGCCTCGGCGTCCGGGCGCTCGATCTTGATCTTCACGTCGAGTCGTCCGGGGCGGAGAATGGCCGGATCGATCATGTCCTCGCGGTTGGAGGCGCCGATGACGATGACGTTCTCCAGGCCTTCCACACCGTCGATCTCGGCGAGCAGCTGGGGGACGATGGTGTTCTCCACGTCCGAGCTGACGCCGCTGCCGCGGGTGCGGAAGAGGGATTCCATCTCGTCGAAGAAGACGATGACGGGGGTGCCCTCGCTCGCCTTCTCGCGAGCGCGCTGGAAGACCAGGCGGATGTGGCGCTCGGTCTCACCGACGTACTTGTTGAGGAGCTCGGGGCCCTTGATGTTGAGGAAGTAGCTCTTCCCCGCGGGCTGTCCCGTGACCTCGGCGACCTTCTTGGCAAGGGAGTTGGCCACGGCCTTGGCGATCAGCGTCTTGCCGCAGCCGGGCGGGCCGTAGAGCAGGACGCCCTTGGGCGGCCTGAGTTCGTGCTCCTTGAAGAGGTCGGGGTAGAGATAGGGGAGCTCGACCGCGTCGCGGATCATCTCGATCTGGCCGCCGAGGCCGCCGATCTTGTCGTAGCTGATGTCCGGGACTTCTTCGAGGACCAGTTCCTCGACCTCGCTCTTCGGTACGACTTCGTAGACGTACCCGGAGCGAGGTTCGAGCAGGAGGGCGTCACCGGGGCGGATGGTCACGTCCAGGAGCGGCTCGGCGAGCCTGACCACCCGTTCCTCGTCGGTGTGTCCGAGCACCAGGGCTCGTTCGCCGTCCTCGAGGATTTCCTTGAGGGTGACGATGTCTCCGACCCGCTCGTACTCCATGGCCTCGACCACGTTGAGCGCTTCGTTGAGCATGACCTCTTGGCCGCGCCTGAGATCGTCGAGTTCGACGCTCGGGCTGACATTCACGCGGAGTTTGCGGCCGCCGGTGAAGATGTCGGCGGTGCCGTCCTCATTCGCCGTGAGGAAGACTCCGAAGCCGGCCGGGGGCTGTGCGAGCCGGTCGACTTCTTCCTTGAGGGCCACGATCTGGTCGCGGGCCTCTCGGAGCGTGTTCGCGAGTCTTTCGTTCTGTGCGGATACGCCTGCCAGGTTGGTCTGCAGCTCGACGATCCGCTCTTCGAGAATCCTCGTGTGACGCGGAGAGTCGGCGAGCTTGCGTCGCAGGACGGCGATTTCCTGCTCGAGATAGGCAACCTGACCGGCTGGGTCTTCAGACCCTCGCCCCGGCCGGATGCCGCGGTTGATGTCGTCGTCGTGGGCTGCCACGGTCCTCACCTCCTCCAAGGGGAGCTGGACGCTTCCTGACCCTACCTGGGTGGGTGCTGATTGAAACCCCTAGATCACAAAGACGGTGGGGGTGTGTCCGATCTTCACCCTTGCGCTCTCCCTCACGCCAGGGGAATACCCACCCAACAACATCGGAAAGCTGCCGGTTGTAGGGTCGAACTGTTCAACACCCGTCAGGGCTGGCCGGACTTGCGGCAAAGTCGGCCGGGTCCGGCGCAGTTTCGGCAGGAGAGATGACCGTGCGGCACGACGCGGAGACCGTCGGCGAAAGCCAAGATCCACTCGAGGTCTGGATCGACCAGGACCTGTGTACCGGCGACGGCATCTGCGCCCAGTACGCGCCGGAGGTCTTCGAGCTGGACATCGACGGACTCGCGTACGTGAAGGGCGGGGACGACGAGCTGTTGCAGGCCCCTGGGGCGACGACGCCGGTTCCGCTTCCGCTGCTGCGCGATGTGGTCGATTCGGCGCGGGAGTGCCCGGGTGACTGTATTCACGTACGTCGAATTTCGGACAGGGTCGAGGTCTACGGACCCGACGCAGAGTGACCGAATAGTTTCGCTGGGTTAGCCGCAGAGGGCCCGTACGCGCTGTCGGAGGTGCGTGCGGGCCCTGTGCGTTGTCGTCGGGTGGCGGCCGGTGATGCGCGCGGGGCGTTACACGCTGCGGGCCTCGCCGCTTGTCGAGCGGGTGAACGCGCCGTTCTTCCACTGCCACTTGGCTTCGTCGCGGCGGTCGGGGCAGCAGCGGGGCACGTCGAGCGACGAGTAGCCGAGGAGGGTCGCGGTCACGGCGGTGCCGCTGACCTTCAGGTCGCGGACGGTGAGCCGGTCCTTGGGATTCACCAGGGTGGCGACGACGCGCGGGGCGCCCGTGCGGGACCTGGTGACGACGTAGACGCCGTCCGGCGGGGTGCCGGAGCCCGCGGCGCAGCGCACGGCTGCCACGGTCTCGGGGCGGCCGTCGGCGTCGAGATCGCCGGTGGCCTTGGCCGAGACGACGGAGTCGGCGGTGCCGCAGTCGAGGGGGAAGTCGACGGCCGCGGGGTCGGGTGCGGGGCCGGGGGCGGACTTCGGGGCGGGTGCGGGGTCCGTCTGGGCGGCGGTGGCCGGGTCGGGCTGGAGGAAGGCGGCGCCCGCGATGACGGCGGCGAGGGCCGCGGCGGTGGCCACCCAGTGGATGGGGCGGGTGGTGGTGTGGGCCAGTTCCGGGACGGCGGGGTGCTGCACGAGGAGTGTCTCCTGTGAGGGCTGTGCCGGGGGGTGTGGGTGGCCAGCATCGTGCCACACCTCACAGGACGGCGGAACACCGGGGTCGGTGGTGGTGTACGCGTCCAACGAGGCGGCGCCGTCGCCGAGTTCCGCGCGGGGGTGCGGGAACTCGGCGACGGCGCCGGTGCGTTGTGCGGGTGGCGGTGCCCCGGTCAGCGGGGTGCGCCGCCGTCGGCGTTCGGGCCGCTGTAGTCCTCGCCGTAGGCGCCCTTGGCGGGGCGGCGGCGCCGCATGGGCGGCTCGACGCCGTCCGCGAGGCGGCGGGCGGTGAGGAGGAAGCCGGTGTGGCCGATCATGCGGTGGTCGGGGCGCACGGCCAGGCCCTCGATGTGCCAGTTGCGGATCATCGACTCCCAGGCGGTCGGCTCGTTGAAGCCGCCGAGCTCGCGGATGGACTCGACGGTCCGGGCGAGCTGGGTGGTCGTGGCCACGTACGCGCACAGGATGCCGCCGGGCACGAGCGCCTTGGAGACGGCCTCCAGGCACTCCCAGGGGGCGAGCATGTCGAGGATGACGCGGTCGACGTCGGTGTCGGACAGGTTGTCCTGGAGGTCGCCGACGGTGAGCTGCCAGGCGGGGTGCGGACCGCCGAAGTAGCGCTCCACGTTCTGCTGGGCGATCTCCGCGAAGTCCTCGCGGCGCTCGTAGGAGTGGAGCATGCCCTGGTCGCCGATGGCGCGCAGCAGGAAGGAGCTGAGGGAGCCGGAGCCGACGCCCGCCTCGACGACGCGTGCGCCGGGGAAGATGTCGGCGAAGGCCAGGATCTGCCCCGCGTCCTTGGGGTAGACCACGGCGGCGCCGCGGGGCATGGACAGGACGTAGTCGGGGAGCAGGGGGCGCAGCGCGAGGTACGCGACGTTCCCCGTGGTGCGGACAACACTGCCCTCGGGAGCGCCGATCAGCTCGTCGTGCGGGAAGGAACCCTTGTGGGTGTGGAAGTTCTTCCCCGCTTCGAGCGTGAACGTGTAGTGGCGTCCCTTGGGGTCGGTGAGCTGGACCTGGTCCCCGACCTTGAAGGGCCCGCGACGGCGGGCGGCACCGGTCGGTTCGGACATGTGACCAGCCTACCGGCCGCGGCGGGGGCCGCCGACCAGGGTGACGGCGGCGCGCTTCTCCGGAGGGTCGGTGGTGTCTCCGGAGTGGCCGGTCGTGTCTGCGGGGTGGTCGGTCGCGCCGGGCCCGCTCGCGGGGTGCCGGTGCTCAGCTCGGGCGGGCCATGGCCTTCACGAAGGCGCGCTCCACGTCGGCGGCGGACAGGACGCCGTAGATCTCGCCGGACGCCTCGACCACGAGGTACTCGGTGGCCGGGGTGGCGCGCAGCCGGTCGAGGAGTTCCTCGCCCGCGAGCTCGGCGGGGATCCGCATGCCTTCGGTGATGTCCTGGGCGAGGCCGCTGACCGTGACCCAGGGGCGGCGGTGTTCGGGAACGCCGACGATGGCGGCCTCGCGGACGACGGCCAGGGGGTCTCCGTCGGCGTCCACGACCACGAGGGCGCGGGCTCCGGCGGCGTTGGCGCGGCGCAGGGCCTCGGAGAGCGGGGTGTCGGTCTCCACGGGGACGGCGCGCCGGGTCAGGGCGCGGGCGCGCAGCTCGGGGAGGTGTTCGCGCAGGCGGGCCATGCGCAGGCTGTTGCCGGCGCCGGTCCAGATGATCGCGGCGAGGATCGCGGCGAGCAGGGCGTCGGTGACGGTGTCCATGCCGCCGATGTCCTGGGTGTCGCCGCCGAGCGCCCCGGACTGGTTGAGGATCGGCAGGCCGACGAGTACGGAGATGGCGAGGGCGCGGCCGACCCAGGCGGCGGCGATGGTGCCACTCATGGGCCTGCCGGTGATCTTCCAGACGACGGCGCGGAGCATGCGGCCGCCGTCGAGGGGCAGGCCGGGGAGCAGGTTGAAGACCGCGACGATGAGGTTGGAGATCATCAGCCCGGCGAGCAGGACGCCGGGGACCGTGTCCGGTTCCACGGCGGTCATGGCGGCGTAGAAGACCCCGGCGAGCACGAGGGAGAGCAGCGGGCCGACGAACGCGAGCACGAACTCGCGGCCGGGGGTCTCGGACTCCTTCTCGATCTCGCTGACGCCGCCGAAGAACTGCAGCTGGATGCGGCGCACCGGCAGCTTGAAGCGGAGCGCGGCGACGGTGTGCGCGAGCTCGTGCACGAGTACGGAGGCGTAGAAGGCGACGGCGAAGAACAGTGACACGAGGTACCGGGCGCCGCCGAGCTCCGGCAGCACGCGGTCGAGCTGGTCGCCGAAGACCCAGGTGATGAGGGCGGCGACGAGGAACCAGCTGGGCGCCACGTAGACGGGCACGCCGAAGGGCCGCCCCATGAGCAGCCCGCCGCCGGGGTTCTTCGGCTCTTCCTTGGGGGGCTGGGCTTTGGGGGGCCGCCCCAGGGGAGGCCGGGCGCCGCCGCCGGGTTGCCGGGTCCCCTCGTGAGGAGAGGGGGGCGGCGTGGCGTCGGCGTGCGCGGGGGCGTGCCGGTCGGGGGTGGTGCGGTCGGGGTGGCTCTTCGTGATGTCGACCGCGTCACCCGCGCCGCCGGGCCGCCGGGAACCGGTGCCTTCGGGGTGGGGCGGCATTGCCGCGCCTTCGGGGCGGGGCTTCGCGGCGTCGGGTCGGGTTTCGGCCGGGGTGGGGGCCTGGTCGGGGCCGGACGCGTGGCTGGGAGCGGGGTTCTGGGCGGAGGCGGGGTCCTGGCCGGAGGCGGAGTCCTGGCCGGAGGCGGCTTGGCCGGGCTCCGGCTGTGCCGCACCGCCGAGTGTGGCCGCCGCATCGCCGGACGTGTCGGGCGCACCGCCGGACGTGGCCGCCGCGCCATCGGACGCCACGGCCGCATCGCCAGACGTACCCGGCGCGCCGTCGAGCGCGGCGGGCCGACCGCCGAGCGTGGCAGGCGCCCCATCGAGCCCGTCGGCCGCGCCGTCAAACGTGGCGGACGCGCCGCCGGACGCGGCCGACCCGCCGTCGGACGTAACGGCCGCATCGCCGGACAGGCCCGACGCACCATCGAGCGCGGCGGGCCGGCCGCCGCCGGGTGTGGCGGGCGCGCCATCCGGCGTGGCCGCCGTGCCGCTGGACGTGGTCGCCGTGCCCTCGGACGTAGCCGCCGCATCGCCGGACGTGGCGGGTGCGTCGCCGGACGTGGCGGGTGCGTCGCCGGACGTGGCGGGTGCGTCACCGGACATGTGGGGCGCGCCGTCGGGCCCGGTCGTCGTGCCGTCGGCCCGGGTCGCGTGGTCGGACCCCGAGCCCGCCGCTTCGGTGGCCGTCAGGCCCGCCGCTTCGGTGGCCGTCAGGCCCTCCGCTTCGGTGGCCGCCGGGCCCGGTTCGGCGCCGTCGGCTCCCGGCCGTGGCGCGCTCTCCGCCCGGGCGGGCGCGTCCGCGCTGTCCGCCCGGACCCGCGCGTCGTCGGACCGCGGCCTGCCGCTCCCGCCGCTCTCGTCCACGATGTCCCCTCGTTCGAAGCGTCCCCCGCGCCTGCTGCGGCGCGGTACACGCACGATCATGCAGGGCGGAAGGGTCTGCCGTCGATGGTATGCGGCCGTTGTCAGTGGTGGGTCGTAGGGTCTTCTGTCATGGAGACCAGGACCGACGCCGTCACGGCGTCCGCGGCCGCGCGCCCGGATTCCCTGTCGCCCTCGCGCGCGGGCGATTTCATGCAGTGCCCGCTGCTGTATCGCTTCCGGGTGATCGACAAGCTCCCGGAGAAGCCCAGCGAGGCGGCCACCCGCGGCACGCTGGTGCACGCGGTCCTGGAGAGACTCTTCGACGCGCCCGCGCCGGAGCGCACGGCACCGCGCGCGAAGGCGCTGGTCCCGGGCCAGTGGGACCGGCTGCGGGAGGCGAAGCCGGAGCTTGCGGAGCTGTTCGCGGACGACAGCGAGGGCGAGCGCCTGACGCGCTGGCTCGCGGACGCGGAGCGGCTCGTCGAGCGGTGGTTCACGCTGGAGGACCCGACGCGGCTCGAGCCCGCGGAGCGGGAGCTGTTCGTGCAGGCCGAGCTGGATTCGGGCCTGAAGCTGCGCGGCATCATCGACCGGGTGGACGTCGCACCGACGGGCGAGGTCCGCATCGTCGACTACAAGACGGGCAAGGCCCCCCGCCCCGAGTACGCGGAGGGCGCGCTCTTCCAGATGAAGTTCTACGCCCTCGTGGTGTGGCGCCTGAAGGGCCTGATCCCCCGCCGCCTGCAGCTGGTCTATCTCGGCAGCGGTGACGTGATCACGTACGACCCGGTCCAGGCGGACCTGGAGCGGGTCGAGCGCAAGCTGCTCGCGCTCTGGGAGGCGATCGTCCTCGCGACGGAGACGGGCGAGTGGCGGCCGCGGCCGACGAAGCTCTGCGGCTGGTGCGACCACCAGGCCGTCTGTCCGGAATTCGGCGGCACTCCCCCGCCCTATCCGCTTCCGGTGAGGCCGCCCGAGTCGGGCGGCGACGAGCAGGGCAGAATGGGCCCGGGCTAGGCGAAGGAGAGTTACGTGGCCATCCGCGTCCTACTGGTCGACGACCAGCCGCTGCTGCGCACGGGTTTCCGGATGATTCTGGAGGCCGAGCAGGACATCGCGGTCGTCGGCGAGGCCGGAGACGGACTGCAGGCTCTGGACCAGGTGCGGGCGCTGCAGCCCGATGTGGTCCTGATGGACATCCGCATGCCGCGGATGGACGGGGTCGAGGCGACCCGGCAGATCACCGGGCCCGGCCGCGACGGCCCGGCGAAGGTCCTGGTCCTGACGACGTTCGACCTCGACGAGTACGTGGTGGAGGCGCTCCGCGCGGGCGCCAGCGGCTTCCTCCTCAAAGACGCCCCGGCGAACGAGCTGGTGCAGGCCATCCGGGTGGTCGCCGCGGGTGAGGCGATGCTGGCGCCGAGCATCACGCGCCGGCTCCTCGACAAGTACGCGGGGCACCTCCCGTCCGGCGACGAGCCGGTCCCGGACACGCTGCACACGCTGACCGAGCGCGAGGTGGAGGTCCTCAAGCTGGTGGCGCGTGGCCTGTCGAACGCCGAGATCGCCGCGGACCTCTTCGTGAGCGAGACGACGGTGAAGACGCATGTGGGGCACGTCCTGACGAAGCTCGGCCTGCGGGACCGCGTGCAGGCCGCGGTGTACGCGTACGAGAGTGGCCTCGTCAGGCCGGGAGCGCAGTAGTCCCCGCAGAACCAGCAGAACCAAAGGGTGGTGGCCGTCCCTGCGCGGGGGCGGCCACCACCCTTTCTGTCCGGCTCAGCGCGGCGTCTAGTCCTTGCTGAGCTCCCAGAAGCGGAACACCGTGGACGCGTCCAGGCAGGACTCCACGCCGTAGACGCTGTCGCGGACCACCGCGTACTGCTTGGCCTGCCACACCGGCAGGATGGGCAGCTCGTCGGCGACGATGTCCTGGAGGCGGCCGTACTCCTTGTCGGTGGAGGCGCGGTCGCCCTGGGCGGCGGTGCCGGGGATGATCTTCTCGGTGATGGTGCGGTTCTCGTAGCGGTTCGACAGGACGTTGCCCTTGCCGAAGAACGGCTGCGTGAAGTTGTCCGGATCCGGGTAGTCCGGCACCCAGCCCTTCACGTAGACGCCGTACTTGCCGGCCTTGATGTCCTTCTCGTACTGCCCGAACTCGACGGACTTCACGTCGGCCTCGAACAGGCCGCTGGCGTTGAGCTGCTTGGCTATGGCGCGCAGCTCCTCGTCGGTGGCGGGACCGTAGCGGGACGGCGTGGACCACAGGGTGAGCCGGGCCTTGCCGTTGATGCCCGCGCCGCGCAGGGCCGCGGCGGCCTTGTCGCGCTGCGGGCGGGCGCCGTAGGTGTCGAAGAAGGCGGTGTTGTGGCTGCCGATGCCCGCCGGGACGATCGAGTACAGCGGGGTCGCCGTGCCCTGGTAGACCTTGTCGACGAGCGCCTCGCGGTCGAGCAGGTAGGCGACGGCCTTGCGGACACCGAGCTTGCCCGCCACCGGGTGCTTCATGTTGAAGACCAGGTGCTGGACCTCGGCGCTCGTGCCCTCGACGACGTCCATCTTGCGGTCGGAGGAGTTCTGCTCGATGTCGGCGATGTCCCCGGCCGCGAGGCCTCGGTAGGCGACGTCGATCTCCCGGTCCGTGATGGCCCGCTTCAGGGCCTTGCGGTCGCCGTGGAAGAAGCGGAGGGTGACGCCCTCGTTGCCGGGCTTGGCGGTGCCCTTGTAGTCGGAGTTGACGGAGAAGACCGCCTCGTCCTTGTCGAAGGAGTCGAGCTCGTACGGGCCCGAGCCGACGGCCCCGCCGTCGGTGCGGAGCTTGTCCTTCGGGTACTCGCGGTGGTCGACGATGGAGCCCGCGCCGGAGGCGATCTTGCTGGGGAAGGTCGCGTCCGGGACCTTCAGGTTGAAGACGACCGTCTTGGCGTTCGGGGTCTCGACGCTCTTCAGCATCGGGAACATGATCGCCGGACCCTTGTCGTCATTGATCTTCAGCATGCGGTCGAAGGAGAACTTGACGTCCTTCGACGTGAGGGCGTTGCCGTTGCTGAACTTCAGTCCGTCGCGCAGCGTGCAGGTGTAGACCATGGTCCGCTGGTCGGTGAAGCCGCACTTGCGGGCGGCCTCGGGCTCCGGCTGGGTGGTGCCCTTGGGGAAGCTCATGAGCGACTGGAAGACGTTGTTGAACAGCAGCCACGAGCCCGGGTCGTAGCCGGCCGCCGGGTCGGTCGCGAGGACGTTGTCGGACATGCCGACGACCACGGAGTCACTGTCCTCGGCCGAGCTCGAGGACTCCGAGCCACAGCCGGTCAGCAGAGCCGCCGCCAGGCCTGAGGAGAGGGGCAGGGCCAGCCACTGGTTGCGCATTTTCACTTACGTGCCTTGTCGTTGTTTCCGTCTCGGGTGCGGCGAAGGTCAGTCGCCCACACCGCGGGCGAGCTCCCACAGCTGCAGATTCGAAGCGGAGTTGAGAGCCCACTCGACACCCGTGATGTCGTCCCGGGCGGCGATGTACTGCTTGCCCTGCCAGAGCGGGAGCACCGGGACGTCCTCGGCCACGATGTCCTGGATCTTCTCGATGCTCTTGGCAGCGCTGAGCCGGTCGGCCTCGCGGCGCGAGGTGGGGAGCAGCTCGTTGATGATGGTCTTGTTGCGGTACGGCAGGCTGAGGAAGTTGTCCGGGGCGAGGAACGGCGCGATGAAGTTGTCGGCGTCCGGGAAGTCGGGGAACCAGCCCATGCCGAAGACGTCGTACTTCCCCTTGCCCGCGGCGGCGCGGAAGGTGTTCCAGACCTCGCCCTTGATCTGCACGTCGAAGAGCCCGCTGTCGTTCAGCTGCTTCCGCAGCGTCTCGAACTCCTTCTTCGTGGCCGGGCCGTAGTGGTCGGTGGTGTAGTGCAGCGTCAGCTTCACCGGTGTGTCGATGCCCGCCGCGCGGAGGATGTCGCGGGCCTTCTTCGGGGACGGGCCCTCGTACTTGTTGAAGAACGAGTTGGAGTGGCCGGTGATGGTGGTCGGCACGATGGAGTACAGCGGGTCGGCGGTGCTGCCGTACACGCCGCCCGCGAGGGCACCGCGGTCCACGAGCTGGGCCATGGCCTGGCGGACGGCCTTGCTCTTGACGCTCGCCGCGTCGGTGTTGAAGGCCAGGTAGCGGATCTCGAGACCGGGCATCTCGACGAGGTCGATGTTCTTGCCGGGGTTCTCGCTGAGCTTCTTGATCTGCTCGGGCGACATGGTGCGGGTCATCAGGTCGATGTCGCCGTCGTCGAGGGCCTTGCCCATGCTCTGGGTGTCCGGGAAGGCGCGCAGCTCGACCTTCTTGTTCTGCTGCTCGAACGAGCCCTTGTAGTGCGGGTTCTTGGTGAAGACCGCCTTGACGAGCTGGTTGTTCTTCACTTCCTGCTTGACCGTGTACGGCCCGGAGCCGTCCAGGGCGAAGCCGGGGCGCAGCTTGTTCTTGCTGTAGTGGTCGGGGCTGACGATGCTGGTGCTCGGCGTGGCGAGCTTGTACGGGAACGTCGCGTCGGCGGTCTTCAGGTGGAAGACGATGCCCCGCTCGCCCTGGACCTCGATGGCATCCACGTTCGACACCAGGCCGTCGGAACCGCTGGGGTTGGCGACCTTCATGTCACGGAGGCGCTCGATGGAGAACTTCACGTCGGAGGCGGTCAGCGGCTTGCCGTCGGCGAACTTGAGGCCCTTGCGCAGGGTGCACGCGTACCGCTCGTTGCCGGTGTCGGTGAAGCCGCACTTCTGGGCGGCCTCGGGCTCCGGCTCGCCGCCGCCACCGCGCGGCAGGGCCATGAGCGTCTGGAGGGTCTGGCGCAGCACGTTCCAGGACCCGGCGTCGTAGGCGTAGGCCGGGTCGAAGGGCGCCGGTACCTCCTTGGAGACACGGAACCGGTCCGTGGTGCCGGCGGCGATGGGGTCGTCACCGTCGCCGCTGCCCGAACCGCCACACGCGGCAAGCGCGGGAGCGAGCAGACCTATGACGGCCGGCAGCACCAATGTCTTGCGGTTCATGCTCGACGTTCTCCAGAACTCTTGATCCCGTGGATCCGGTCAACGGCGGGGTGGGGTGTGGGGTGGGTCACGGGGGGTGGGGCGAGGTTCTCGCGACGAGATTAGTCCGCACCACCAGGGCCGCTGACGGAGGCCGGAGTTGGGGCGCCATCACGCAGGGACACGGGGCGTGGACGCACCGAGACCCCGACACCGGAAGGTTTCGCGCAAGGGCGACGCAATCGGGACACAAGGACATGGCCTGACCGGGGGGTAAGGACCCTCCTGCACAGGTACGAAACCTTGTCGACCCCGTTCCGAGTGGGAAACGTCACACTTTCAACTGGGCGCGCCCCCTGGGGATTTCGGCCATCGACGGCCGGTTCGCGGGCTGCGCGGCAGCCGGCCCGGGGCTCCGCGGCGGCGCGGTCAGATCCCCATCAGGCCGTGCAGGAACGGCAGGTCGACGTGTTCGAGCGAGGGCACCACGGTCCTGCCGGGGGCCGGGGCGATGGGCGCGACGGACGGCACGGCCACCACGCGGCAGCCGGCGGCCTCGGCGGCGGCCACACCGGTCGCGGTGTCCTCGATGACCGCGCAGCGGGCCGGGTCGACGCCGAGCCCGGAGGCCGCGAGGAGGTAGGGGTCGGGGTGCGGCTTGGTGCGCGGCACCTCGTCGCCCGCGATGGTCAGGGCGAAGTGGTGGGCCCCGACGGAGTTCAGGACGCGGTCGATGATGCGCCGGTGGGAGGCGGAGACCAGGGCCGTCGGCACCTCGTGCGCGGCGAGTTCGGCGAGGAGTCTGCCGGCGCCGGGCATCAGCGGCAGGGCTCGGCTTATCCGGTCCTCGAAGCCGTCGTTGAGCAGGACGGTCAGCTCGGCGACGGTGATGTCGGCGCCGGTGGCCTCGATGAGGAACCCGGCGCTGCGGGACATCGGGCCGCCGACGACGACGTCGCGCCAGGCCTCGTCCAGGGTGTGGCCGAGCGCGCCGAAGACCTCGACCTCGGCGTCCCACCAGAAGCCCTCGGTGTCGACGAGCGTGCCGTCCATGTCGAGGAGCACGGCCTGCAGGGCGCTGCCTTCGGCCGTTCGGGTACCGAGCGCGGGAACCGTACTGGTCATCCGGGCACACCTCCATGAGGGACGAGAAGGCCGGCCCCCCAGGAGGGACCGGCCTTGTACTGGACCATGTACTGGACCGACCAGTGTACGACTCGTCCGGCGTACGCGCTCTTGAGTAAAGCCTGGCGGTACGCGCCCTT
This sequence comes from Streptomyces sp. NPDC059003, assembly GCF_042740445.1. Classification (NCBI taxonomy): domain Bacteria; kingdom Bacillati; phylum Actinomycetota; class Actinomycetes; order Kitasatosporales; family Streptomycetaceae; genus Streptomyces; species Streptomyces sp. NPDC059003. The sequence goes on from NZ_JBHYJH010000074.1 coordinate 40,298, forward strand.
TAGCGGGCGTTGAAGTACTTGGCCTCGGGGTGGTGGATCACGATGGCGTCCGTGGACTGCTCGGGGTGGAGCTGGAACTCCTCCGAGAGCTGGACGCCGATGCGCTCCGGCTGGAGGAGTTCGGCGATCTTCGCGCGGTCCTCCAGGTCGGGGCAGGCGCCGTAGCCGAGGGAGAAGCGGGCGCCGCGGTACTTGAGCGCGAACATGTCCTCGACGTCCGCGGGGTCCTCGCCGCCGAAGCCGAGCTCGGCGCGCACCCGGGCGTGCCAGTACTCCGCGAGCGCCTCGGCCAACTGCACGGACAGGCCGTGCAGTTCCAGGTAGTCGCGGTAGGAGTCGGAGGCGAACAGCTCGGCGGTGGCCTCGCCGATCCGCGAGCCGACGGTGACGACCTGGAGGCCCACCACGTCCGTCTCGCCCGATTCCTCGGGGCGGAAGAAGTCGGCGAGGCACAGGTGGCGGCCGCGGCGCTGGCGCGGGAAGGTGAAGCGGGTGCGCTCGTTGCCCTGCTCGTCCAGGATGATCAGGTCGTCGCCCTTGGAGACGCACGGGAAGTAGCCGTAGACGACGGCGGCTTCGAGCAGGTTCTTGGTCTGCAGCTCGTCGAGCAGACCGCGCAGGCGCGGCCGGCCCTCGGTCTCGACGAGCTCCTCGTACGTCGGTCCGTCGCCGGTGCGTGCCTGCTTCAGGCCCCACTGGCCCTTGAACAGGGCGCCCTCGTCGAGCCAGGAGGCGTACTCCTTGAGCTGGATGCCCTTGATGACGCGGGTGCCCCAGAACGGGGGCGTGGGTACGGGGTTGTCGGTGGCGACGTCGGAGCGGGCCGGGCCCTCGGTCTCCTTGGCCTCGACGGCGGGGCCCGCGGCGGCAGCCGCTGATGTACCAGCCTTCTTGGGCACGCGGCGCTGCTTGAGCTCGGGGAGGCTGGCGCCGGGCACGCCGCGCTTGACGGCGATGAGGGCGTCCATCAGGCGCAGGCCCTCGAAGGCGTCGCGGGCGTAGCGGACTTCGCCCTCGTAGATCTCGTGCAGGTCCTGCTCGACGTAGGCGCGGGTGAGGGCGGCGCCACCGAGGATGACCGGGTAGTCGGCGGCCATCTGGCGCTGGTTGAGCTCCTCCAGGTTCTCCTTCATGATCACGGTGGACTTGACCAGGAGGCCGGACATGCCGATGACGTCGGCCTTGTGCTCCTGCGCGGCGTCGAGGATCGCGGCGACGGGCTGCTTGATGCCGAGGTTGACGACGTTGTAGCCGTTGTTGGACAGGATGATGTCGACGAGGTTCTTGCCGATGTCGTGGACGTCGCCGCGCACGGTGGCGAGGACGATGGTGCCCTTGCCCTCCGCGTCGGACTTCTCCATGTGGGGTTCGAGGTGGGCGACGGCGGTCTTCATGACCTCGGCGGACTGGAGCACGAACGGCAGCTGCATCTGGCCGGAGCCGAACAGCTCGCCGACGACCTTCATGCCGTCCAGGAGGGTGTCGTTGACGATGTCGAGGGCCTTGCGGGTCGTCAGGGCCTCGTCGAGGTCGGCCTCAAGCCCGTTGCGCTCGCCGTCGATGATGCGGCGCTTGAGGCGCTCCTCCAGGGGCAGCGCGGCCAGTTCCTCGGCCTTGCCCGCCTTCAGGGACTTGGCGGTGGCGCCCTCGAAGAGCGCCATCAGCTTCTGCAGCGGGTCGTAGCCCTCGCGGCGGCGGTCGTAGATCAGGTCGAGGGCGGTGGTGACCTGCTCCTCGTCGAAGCGCGCGATGGGCAGGATCTTGGAGGCGTGCACGATCGCCGAGTCCAGGCCCGCCTTGACGCACTCGTCGAGGAAGACGGAGTTCAGCAGGATGCGGGCGGCCGGGTTGAGGCCGAAGGAGATGTTGGACAGGCCGAGTGTCGTCTGGACGTCGGGGTGGCGGCGCTTGAGCTCGCGGATCGCCTCGATGGTGGCGATGCCGTCCCCGCGGGACTCCTCCTGACCGGTGCAGATGGTGAAGGTCAGGGTGTCGATGAGGATGTCGGACTCGTGGATGCCCCAGTTGCCGGTGAGGTCGTCGATGAGCCGCTCGGCGATCTCGACCTTCTTCTCCGGGGTGCGGGCCTGGCCCTCCTCGTCGATGGTCAGCGCGATGAGCGCGGCGCCGTGCTCCTGGGCGAGCCGGGTGACCTTCGCGAAGCGCGACTCGGGGCCGTCGCCGTCCTCGTAGTTCACGGAGTTGATGACCGCCCGGCCGCCCAGCTTCTCCAGGCCCGCCTGGATGACGTCGACCTCGGTGGAGTCCAGGACGATGGGCAGCGTGGAGGCGGTGGCGAAGCGTCCGGCGAGCTCCTCCATGTCCGCCACGCCGTCGCGGCCCACGTAGTCGACGCACAGGTCGAGCATGTGGGCGCCCTCGCGGATCTGGTCGCGGGCCATCTCCACGCAGTCGTCCCAGCGCGCCTCCAGCATGGCCTCGCGGAACTTCTTGGAGCCGTTGGCGTTGGTGCGCTCGCCGATGGCCAGGTACGAGGTGTCCTGCCGGAACGGCACGGTCTGGTAGAGCGAGGCGGCGCCCGGCTCGGGGCGCGGCTCGCGCTCGGTCGGGGTCAGGCCGCGGACGCGCTCGACGACCTGGCGCAGGTGCTCGGGCGTCGTGCCGCAGCAGCCGCCGACGAGGGACAGGCCGTACTCGCGGACGAACGTCTCCTGGGCGTCGGCGAGCTCGGGCGCCGTCAGCGGGTAGTGGGCGCCGTCCTTGCCGAGGACGGGCAGGCCCGCGTTGGGCATGCAGGCCAGCGGGACGCGCGAGTGGCGGGCCAGATAGCGCAGGTGCTCGCTCATCTCGGCCGGGCCCGTGGCGCAGTTGAGGCCGATCATGTCGATGCCGAGGGGTTCGAGGGCGGTGAGCGCGGCGCCGATCTCGGAGCCGAGCAGCATCGTGCCGGTCGTCTCGACGGTGACGGAGCAGATCAGGGGCAGGTTCGTGCCGGTGGCTTCCAGGGCGCGGCGGGCGCCGAGCAGCGCGGCCTTGGTCTGCAGGAGGTCCTGCGTCGTCTCCACGAGCAGCGCGTCGGCGCCGCCCGCGATCATGCCTTCGGCGTTCTGCTGGTAGGCGTCGCGCAGCGTGGTGTACGGGGCGTGGCCGAGCGTGGGCAGCTTGGTGCCGGGGCCCATGGAGCCGAGGACCCAGCGCTGCTGCCCGGTCGACGCGGTGAACTCGTCGGCGACCTCGCGGGCGATGCGGGCGCCGGACTCGGAGAGCTCGAAGACGCGCTCGGGGATGTCGTACTCGCCGAGCGCCGCGTGGTTGGCGCCGAAGGTGTTGGTCTCGACGCAGTCGACGCCCGCGGCGAAGTACTCCGTGTGGACGGACGCCACGATGTCGGGGCGCGTGACGTTGAGGATTTCGTTGCAGCCCTCGAGGTTCTGGAAGTCCTCGAGGCTGGGGTCCTGTGCCTGCAGCATCGTGCCCATCGCGCCGTCGGCGACCACCACGCGGGTGGCGAGGGCTTCGCGAAGGGCGTCGGCTCGGTTCCCGGCGGTGGGCTCCGCCTGGGGAACGGACGAGGGGGTCGGCGACGAGGCCATGAATGAGCTCCCTGGAGTGCGACGGCTGTCGGCTTTGCGGCTTCCCGTGGAAGGCGCACCCGGCCAGGGTAGCGGGGACCGGCGTGCTGGGGTGAGAGCGTCCCATGGGGCGGACTAGTGGCGGACTAGTGGCGAAGCAGTGGCGGGCTGGTGGCCGGAAGTCGACGGTGGGGCGCGCTCGGCTGAAACGCGGTGCGCTCACCCTTAGCCAGAGGTCGGCAACGACCGATAGTGTTCGTCATTGCCGAACGGCACGCGCGTTGCGCGCGTTCGCCGCGGATCGAGTGCCCGGTACGGGGATGTGCCGGGCGCGGGACGGAGGAAAGGGCCGCGATGGCACGGAACATCCAGTCGCTCGAACGGGCCGCCGCGATGCTGCGGCTGCTCGCGGGCGGCGAGCGCCGCCTTGGCCTCTCGGACATCGCATCCGCCCTCGGGCTCGCCAAGGGGACGGCCCACGGCATCCTGCGCACGCTGCAGCAGGAGGGCTTCGTCGAGCAGGACCCGGCATCCGGGCGCTACCAGCTGGGCGCGGAGCTGCTGCGGCTCGGCAACAGCTATCTGGACGTGCACGAGCTGCGGGCCCGCGCCCTGGTGTGGACCGACGACCTGGCCCGCTCCAGCGGCGAGAGCGTCTACCTGGGCGTCCTGCACCAGCAGGGCGTGCTGATCGTGCACCACGTCTTCCGGCCCGACGACAGCCGGCAGGTCCTGGAGGTCGGGGCCATGCAGCCGCTGCACTCCACCGCGCTCGGCAAGGTGCTCGCGGCGTACGACCCCGTGGCGCACAGCGAGGCCCTGGAGGCGGAGCGGACCGCGTTCACGGACCGGACGGTCAGTGACGCGGCGGCGTTCGAGGCCGTGCTCGACGTGACGCGGGCGCGGGGGTATGCGACGGACGCGGAGGAGACGTGGGAGGGGATCGCGTCCGTGGCCGCGCCCATCCATGATCGGCGGCGGATGCCGGTGGGGGCCGTGGGGGTGACGGGGGCCGTGGAGCGGGTGTGTCCCTCCGGGGAGATTCGGGCGGAGCTCATTGCTGCCGTGCGGGACTGTGCGCGGGCCGTTTCCCGGGATCTGGGGGCCAGTCGGTTCTGAGGGGGTGGGTGCGGGTGGGTGGGTCCTCGCGGGGCGCCCCAGGCCCGCCCCTTCCCGAACCAGGGGGCTGCGCCCCCTGGGACCCCCGCCTTGTCGGCGCTTCGCGCCTCGTCCTCAAACGCCGG